>CAYRPR010000551.1:0-1974 GCA_964425945.1 uncultured Verrucomicrobiota bacterium
AACCGTGTTCGCCTGGACGATCCGGGGAACAACGAAGGCGGCCGCGTCATCCGCAATTTCGACCCGATAACCGACGGCCGGATCTATGCGGGCTACATCTTCAGCTACGAGTTCGCGGGCAACAACAAGTATGCCGGCATGTCGTTTCTCTCGAATAGCGTCGAGCGGGCCTTCTATGGCATGCCGGGTTCGAGCACCAATCACCTCGGTCTGGACAGCTTCGGCGGCAGTCTCACGCTGTCCACCTATCAGCTCAACTCCTACCAGGCCAATACCGGCAATGTGTACCTGGTGATCGGCCGGTATGATTTCGATACGCGCGAATTCAGTACGATCGCCTACTACCGCACCGACTCGATCGATGTGTCCGAACCGGATACCTGGGCGGCCTCGGCCACGGTTCCGGAAGGCTGGATCACGATGATCAACGGCATCATGATCGTCGGCGGCGCGATCGAGGGCAGCGACGTCAATATCGGGAACGTCTTCTACGATGAAATCCTCGTGGCGCGGTCCTGGAACGAACTGCTGGACCTGATCGAGCCCCTGTCGGTCGAGTTCGAAGTCAAGGACGGGGAGCAGGTGACCGACGCCGATATGCGCGCCGGTGATTTCCCGGTGGTGTTCAGTTGGCAGCATCAGCAGGGCTTCAACACGACGGATGACACCGCGCCGTTCTTCGTGCCGAATTTCGACATCTACAACACCGTCGGCACCCAGATCCTGACGGATCAGGTCTTCGGCGTCTTCGAGCATCTGAACGCGGGGACGATGCTGGTGGCGAGCAACGCGTCGCATACGGGCGCGTTGCCGGGGGACATCACGCTGGGTGTCTATACCACGCGCTGGAGCGTGATCACGTCCAATGAGATCGCCACGATCGATTCCGAGGAGTTGAAGAACCCGTACTGGGTGCATTTCGACGGAGACGGCGAGACCAAAGGTTCCTACGCGTCGAACAACGTCACCTTGAGCGGCGTGGAATGGAGTCTGGACGGCGTGCTGATCGGCACCACGGGCAGCGACAAGTTCAACGGCCTCCGCGCCGCGCGGCTCCGCCGCGACACTTCGCAATCCCCGGAGGAGCCGGGCAACCTGATGATGATCGAGGACAAGGCCAACGGCATCGGCACCATCTCTTTCCTGTACGCGCGCTTCGGCACCGATGCCGTACGGACGAACATTGTGGAATACAGCCTGAACAGCGGATCGACCTGGACGGAAGTCGGGCGCTTCCACACCGCCGGCGTGGATACCCTGACGCCTTTCATCGCCCGCGTGGATCGTCCGGGAGACAACGCGCGCGTGCGCGTGCGCGCCGATCCGAACGGACCGTCGGTCACCAGCGGCCGTCGCGTCAACATTGAGGACATCCGGATCACCGACTTCCCGGTCACGAATCAGACCACGTTTGTCGTGATCGATGACGATACGGAGCCGCCGGAAGCCGGCACCGAGGCGGGCGAAAGCCGCGGCATGATGGTCTCCATCGGCGGGACCAACGTCACGGCAGGGGCGGGGAGCGGCGCGATGGACCGCCGCTATGACATCTCCGATCACGACCTGGCGCGAATCGTCGGCGGCGGAAATCTGCTGACGGATCCCGGATTCGAGAGCGGTCTGGCGTTCTGGACGCAGGAAAACGACGCCCACATCGAGGATTGGGCGGTCGAGCACGGGCAATGGGGCGTCGGGCTTCACGGCTGGGCGGACAACGGCAGTATCCGTCAGGATGTGCCGGGCCTCGGGAACACGGATTATGAACTGAGCGCCCGCATCCGCAAGGAGGCGAATTTCACCGTCGGTGACGTGTTCGTGCGCATGGAGTTTCTGGATGCCGGCTCGAATGTCCTGTCCGCCTCCGAAATCGATGTCGTGGATGACCTCTCCGGCGGATTCCAGACCTTCCGGCACGTCGCCACGTCGCACGCCGATACCGTGTATGTGCGAGCACTGTTCGGCTTCCGGAACGCG
>CAYRPR010000552.1:0-1968 GCA_964425945.1 uncultured Verrucomicrobiota bacterium
ACATCAACGGATGCCTTGGCTTTGCGCAGCTCGCCCAGAATCAGCGCAAGCGCTTCCCCGCGCGGGGAGAAGGCGACTTGAGCCTCACGGACGCCGGGAATAGGTCCTGTGGACCAAGCGGCAGCGGGAAACAGAATGACGGCGGCCAGCAAACTGATGATCCGATACCGTGCGCACTTAGAGAAGAGGAGACGGATATGGGAACGAATTCCGTGATGTCGCATCGTTGCCAGTGGCCACTTTGTCTTCACACGAAGGCAAACTATATTATGAGAGAATGATGTGTGTCAATATAACATCATCACAACTGCTTTAAATAAAGTATATTAAGTAGATCGCAATACGTATTTACATAAGATACATTAGGGAAATCTGTGACCTCGTATCTCGTATGATGGACTAGGGGAAATCATTACTAGCAGAATCATTCCCGATATGATCTTTGCCGAATATGATTATGCCAATTATGTGCCGCTTCGCGGGCTTAGCGTTTAGATAGGAACTCATTCCACCGGCCGGATGCCGGTGCGCAGGAGCAGGAGATCCATATCGTTGGTAAAGATGACCTGGAGCGGGAAACCGTCGCCCGGCAGATCGTAACCGAACGGCTGCCACGCCCCCGTAACCAGGTTCGTGTTGTAATACACCTCGTACAACTGGCCGATCTCCGTCACCGGGAACCGGACCTTCCACTCCGAACTCTCCTCACCCGCCTCAAACGTAAAATGCGGGCCGTACTTGCGGTGAATCGTGCGCGACGAGGCATGCTCCATCGGCTCCAGCGGATCGCCGTCAATGGCCAGATCGCCAAAAAACACATCACGTTCCCATCCGCCGCCGGCATTCGCGTTGAACACGCGGAAACGACGCACCAGCGCCTCCGAGGTCGTGGCCAATGTACCGGTTAGTTCCACCGCGTTCGCGGTGAACTTGTACTCGGTCTCCGAAATCAGCTCAAAGGTCATGTCCAAACCGGTATCGGTCCACATGATTCCCGTATCGCGCTCGAGCTCCGCATCGTTGATAATGTAGTTCGTCGTAAGCCCGACAAAGAGAAACTCAAACAAGGGTTGGCCGAAACGATTCTGCAAAGCGATTCCGACCGTGCCGTTGGTCTCCACCCAGTTATTCTCAAAGCGGACGGAGAGCACGTCGCCCACATGCAGGCTGTCCGAGAACGTGCGCACGGCCTCGCTGACCGCGCCGTCATACGCCCACAATCCCCAGGCGTGCGTGCCGATGGTCAGGTTGGATGAACTGGAGTCCGCAAGATAATGCCCGGCCGTGGCGCCGCCCGACAATATCCAGCCCCCGCCCCATTTCTCGCCGCCATTCTGTCCGTTCAGCCAGCCGTTGGTGACATACAGCTCGTTCGTGGCGCTGTCCCACGCGCCGTCGTTCAGGTTCTCCGTGCCGTTGGTGCCGCTCACGCGAATCAGATTGGCGCCGACATCGAGCGTAACCGACGGGACCATCCAGTTGGTCTCGGCGGCGAATTCTCCGGCCTCGCCGGTCAGCATGTTCTGCCAGTGCACGTCGCCGTCCATTTTCGACAACCGGCCCTGCACGTCGAACAACAGTTGCGTGTAAGGAACAATGATGTCGGAGACCGGATTGGTGATGACCAGACCGGTGCTGTCCGACTCCATGCACCCGGTCACGTACGCGGTCCAATCGTTTCCGTCGTTGTTGTCCCAGATGTCTTCGCCGTTATTAAAGACGAAATCCAACTGCCATGTGCCCTGCGGAATGGTGTACGACGCAGCCCATTCATCGCCGGACGTGTTTGTCATGGCCAGCGATTGGATATTCAGCCAGCCGTTATGGCCCAGGTGCACATTGATGTTCGCGGCGTTGGTCAGCACGCCATCCCGTTCCTTGTAGTTGAAGGTGATCGGTATGCAGCCTTGCGGAAAGGCGGGCGCGACCGTGACCAAGCGCCGCGTCATCGAGGGAGTAGGCGACGGC
>CAYRPR010000553.1:0-1959 GCA_964425945.1 uncultured Verrucomicrobiota bacterium
ATGGGATTCGAACGCGTCGTGGCGGTCATCCAAGGCAAGAAATCGAACTACGATACCGACGTGTTCATGCCGCTGATCGAGCACATTCGCGAGTTGTCCGGCCAGGCCTACGAAGGCGAATCCGCGGTGGCCATGCGCGTCATCGCCGATCACCTGCGCACGCTGTCCTTCGCCGTGGCCGACGGGGTGTTGCCATCGAACGATGGACGCGGCTACGTGTTGCGTCGCCTCCTGCGCCGCGCGTCGCGCTACGGACGCAAGCTGGGTTTCCAGCAGCCATTCATGAGCGATCTCTTCCCGGTGCTCGAGGAACACATGGGCGACATGTTCCCGGAATTGCGTAAACAGCGCGATCATATCCTGCGCGCGTTGCGGGCCGAGGAGGAAAGTTTCGCCGTGACGCTGGATCGCGGGATCGCGCTCTTCGAGGACGTCGTAGCCGGACTCCGGAAGAACAAACAGACGCTGGTCTCGGGCGATGACGCGTTCAAGCTGTACGACACGTACGGATTCCCGATAGACCTCACACGCCTGATGGCCGAGGAGGCGGGTCTGGTCGTCGACGAGGAGCGCTTTGACGCGTTGATGGAACAACAGCGCGAGCGGGCGCGGCAGGATCGCAAGGGTGCCGTGCTCGCGCGCGATATGGACGCGTTGACCGCGCTGGTATCCGCCGGCATCCGGACGCAGTTCACCGGTTACGACGCGCGCGAGGACGAAGCGGATCTGACCGCCGTGCTGGCGGAAGGAAAGCGCGTTGATCAACTGCGCGAGGGCGAAGCGGGCGAATTGATTCTGAGCCGGACTCCGTTTTATGCCGAGGCCGGCGGCCAGGTCGGTGATCACGGCGTCATCCGCGGACCCAACGGTGAGTTCGAAGTCTGGGACACGCAGAAACCCGCGGAAGGACTCATCCTCCATATCGGCAAGGTGGTCCAGGGCTCGTTCAAGGAAGGGGATCGCGTCG
This sequence comes from uncultured Verrucomicrobiota bacterium, assembly GCA_964425945.1. Lineage (GTDB taxonomy): Bacteria > Verrucomicrobiota > Kiritimatiellia > SLAD01 > SLAD01 > CAYRPR01. The sequence goes on from CAYRPR010000553.1 coordinate 968, forward strand.
CGCCGATCGTGGATGCGCGGCGTCGATCGCATATCGAGATTCATCACAGCGCCACGCATTTGCTCAACGCGGCCCTGCGGGAGTTTGTCGACGCGCAGGTCAAGCAGGCCGGCTCGCTGGTCGCGCCGGATCGTCTGCGATTTGATTTTACGCATTATGAACAGATTCCCGCGCCGACGCTGGAGGCGATGGAACGGCGCGTGAACGAGTGGATCATGCAGGACGCGCCCGTGACCACTTATGAGATGAAGTACAAGGACGTGCCGGGCACCGGCATCATCGGCGTATTCGGCGAAAAGTACGGGGAAACGGTGCGCGTGGTGGATATCGGCGGGTTCAGTCGCGAGTTGTGCGGCGGCACGCATGTGAAGGAAACCGGGTGCCTGGGTTTTTTCCGCATCCTTTCGGAAAGTTCCGTCGCGGCTGGGGTGCGCCGTATCGAGGCGGTCTGCGGATGGCCCGCCTACGAATGGACCCAGCGCGAACATCAACTCGTGCGCGGCCTGGCCCAGCGATTCAGCGCCACGCCGGACGAGGTGTTGAAACGGGTGGAGCATTTGATCGAGCAGAACCGGAAACTGGAGAAGGAACTCAAACAGAAATCCTCCCAATCGGTGAAGGAGCAGGCGACGTCGCTCGTGGACCGCAAGAAGGATGTGGACGGCATCCCGTACATCGCCGAGGTGGTGGAAAATCAGCGCGTGGATGGTCTGCGGGAAATGATGGATATACTCCGCTCAAGAACGGATTCCGGGGTGATTGTACTGGGCAGTGCCGCGGATGGCAAGGCTGGATTCGTCGCGAGTGTGTCGGACGACTGGGTGGAGCGCGGGATTCACGCCGGCCAATTGATCGGGCGCATCGCGCAGATCGCGGGCGGCGGCGGCGGCGGACAGCCGAACAAGGCGCAGGCCGGCGGCAAGGATCCATCGAAAGTGCCGGACGCGATCGCGCAGGTGCCGGAGATTATTGCGGGCATGCGTAAGGGGTGA
>CAYRPR010000554.1:0-1955 GCA_964425945.1 uncultured Verrucomicrobiota bacterium
GACGCCCAGCTGTGCTGTTCCACCGTGGAAGAGGACATCGCGTTCGGCCCGTTCAATCTCGGATGGACGCGCGACCGCGTCGCGAAGATTGTGCACGAGACACTGCACAAAGTCGGATTGACGGGTTTCGAGCAACGGATCACGTATCATCTGTCGCGCGGTGAGAAACGGCTGGTATCCATTGCGTCGGTGCTGGCGATGCAGCCGGAGGTCCTGTTGCTGGACGAGCCCACGCTCGGACTGGACGAGGATCGCGTGGCGAATCTGATCAGGGTTTTGCGCGACATCGACGCGACGCTGGTCATCGTATCGCACGACGCGGATTTCCTGGCGCAGGTGACCACGCGTACCGTGGAACTGCAGGATGGCCGGATCAGATGAGTTTCCGGCCCGTCGTCGCCGCCGCCAGCGAGCAGTACTTGATCCCTTTCACCGACCGCAGGTTGCGGTGGAGCTGATCGATCTCGCGCGGCCGTCCGCGCACCGCCACGATCTCCAGGCAATTGTCGTGGTCGAGGTGGAAGTGCTGGGTCGCGATCACCAGGTGATGGAAGTCATGCTGGGCCGCCGTCAACTGGCGGAGCAGGTTCTGCTTGTGATGATCGTATACCATCAGGATTGCTCCGGCGACCTGCTTGCCCTTGATCCATTCGGAACGCGTCAGGCTTTCGCGGATCAGGTCGCCGATGGCCTTGGAGCGGGTCGGATAATTCTGGGCGGCGATCTGCCGGTCGAACGCCTCCACCAGTTTCTCGTCGAGCGAGATACTCATGCGTTTGAGCGTGCTCATGGTCTGAAGATAAAGGAAATGAGCGGGGAATCCAAGGAGAATGTGGGAGCCGCCTCAGCGCGGCGACGGTCGCGGCGCCCAGGCCGCTCCCACATTTGTGGCGTTATTCCCCCCACATGGCCTTCAGCATCCGCTCCGCGGCGGCCCGGGGATCGGGCGCATTCAACAGCGATCGGCCGGCCACCAGGAAACTGGATCCGTGCCGCACGGCTTCGCCGGGCGTCGCCACGCGTTTCTGATCCCCGACCGCATCGTCGGGCAGTCGTATGCCCGGCGTAACCAGGATGGGATCGGGGCCGAATCGCTCGCGCAATAATTCCAGCTCCAGTGGCGAACAAACCAAACCGTCGATACCACACGACAGGGCCAAATCACCCAGCGCGAGCGCCTGCTCGCTGATGTTCCGCTGGATACCGATATCGCGCAGATCATCGTTGGATAAACTGGTCAGGGTGGTTACGGCAATCAGTTTGGGCGCCCGGTCGCCGGCCTCCTGCGCGGCCCGCGCGGCGGCCTGCAACATCGCGCGGCCACCGGTCGCGTGTACGGTAAGCAGGTGCACCCCGAGTTGCGAGGCGGAGCGCACCGCCCCCGCCACGGTGTTCGGAATATCGTGCAGTTTCAGGTCGAGGAATATCTTCTTCCGGCGTCGCTGGAGCTCCTCCAGCGCGTTTGCGCCGGACGCGGTGTAGAGTTCGAGTCCGACTTTGTACCATCCGATTTCGTCCGGCAATGGATCCAGAATGGCGGGGATCTCGTCGGCGCTCCCCACATCGAGCGCGATAATCAATTCGGCTTTCATGGGATTAGAGGGTGTGCGGAAAGGTTGCCGCTGGCAACACAAACTTTCCCGCGCGATCACTCCTACCACTTGTCAAACGCCGCGGTGCCGTCCTTGGTCACATCGCCGCGTGCATTGGAGGAAAGGGTCTTGCCGCTGGAATCGACGATCACGAGGGTCGGAATGCCCTGGATCCCGAACTTCTCTTTCAACGCGTCGCGTTGAGGATCGTCGAACCGTATGGCTTTCCACGGCATCTTGTAGTCCCGCATGTACTGGTACATGTCCTTCTCCGATCGGTCGTGCGATACGAAAACGAGGTCGAACGACTTGCCGTCTTTCTGAAGCTGATTGTAGGTCTCGACGAGCGTCGGCGTGAAACCC
>CAYRPR010000555.1:0-259 GCA_964425945.1 uncultured Verrucomicrobiota bacterium
TCGCCGTGCGGCGCATGCTGGGGAAAGCGGTATAAACGTGAAAGAGAAACTGTTCATGTCGAATAGAGCGCCTCTTGCAATGCTCGACGACGATATTTTTCGTAGCGCCCTGCTCCCGCAGGGCGAGTATTTCAGGTGCATCGGCTCCCTGCTGGAGCAGGGAGCTACGCAATGTGGGGCGAGTTCTGGTGTTGCGCAGGGCGCTGGGGCAGTCCGATGAATAAACGCACATCGATCAAAAACCACGAGGAAGAGAAGC
>CAYRPR010000555.1:269-1955 GCA_964425945.1 uncultured Verrucomicrobiota bacterium
GGGATCGCGCATGGGATCCCCAGCGGCGGTGGTCCGCGCTGAAGGAATCCATTCGGTGGGCCGACGCGCAGCGCCCGGTTTCAAGGAATACGTCGACAGCGTGCCTGGCCGAAGAGCGCAGACGGAGAGTGAAACAATAATCGGCATGAAACAAGTCGCCGTCATCGGATTATGGCATCAGGGCGTGGTGGCGGCGGCCTGTCTGGCCGATCGCGGGTACGACGTCGTGGGATTCGACCGCGACGCCGTACGTATCCAGCGATTGAACGAGGGTAAGGCGCCCGTATATGAGCCGGGTTTGGACGACCTGCTGGCGAACAGCTTGAAGACCGGTCAACTTCGCTTTACCGCTTCGCTGGAAGAAGCTGTCCGTGACCGCAAGGATATCCTGATCATGTTCGACACGCCGGTGAACGAGCAGGATGAGGTCGATCTAACCGAGTTCTTCAATACCGCCCGTTTGCTTGCCCCTTTGCTGGAAGCCGACACGTTGGTCCATATAACGGCGCAAGTCCCCGTCGGAAGTTGTGACCGGTTCGCCGAATTGATCCGCGCGACGAATCCTTCCGCCCGGTTTTTCATTTCGTACAGCCCCGAGAACTTGCGTCTGGGGTCAGCCATTGAGTTGCTTCTGAAACCCGCTCTGCCGGTCATCGGAGCTGATGACGACGAGGCATGGAAACGCGCGCAGGATCTGATGTCGGTGTTGAACGTGTCGTTCGAGCGGGCGAACCTGCGCACGGCGGAAATGGTTAAGCACGCGCTCAACTCCTTCCTGGCGACTACCGTCACTCTGGGGAATGAGTGGGGCCGGTTATGTGACGAGGTAGGTGCGGATGCCAATCGGTTGGTCCAGGTCCTTCGCATGGAGCCGCGCGTCGGGTCGAAAGCGATGCTGTTTCCCGGGTTGGCTTTTTCCGGCGGCACATTGGCGCGAGATGTGCAGACCTTACGTAAGATGGGCGATGAATCGGGTGTGGAAACGCGCCTGTTGGACGGATTGTGGGAATCGAATCGCCGGCACAACGACTTTGTAATACATAAACTGGAGAAGCATTTTGGGAAGCTGAAGGACGTACAGGTGGCGGTGTTGGGCTTGACCTACAAACCCGGCACCAGCACATTGCGCAGATCGGCCGCGCTGGAGATTGTCGCGGAACTCGTGCGCCGCGGCGCACGCGTCCGGACGCATGATCCGAAAGCCGACCGGCAGGAGTTGGCCGGGTGCGGGGAGCTGGGGTTTCACGAGGATGTATACGCGGCGCTGGAGGGAGCGGATGCGGCGGTGATCGTGACCGGATGGCCGGAGTACAAGAACATGGACTTTGCGCGGATCAAGAAACAGATGGCACAACCGGTTCTCGTGGACGCCGGGAATCTACTGGCGCCCGATAGTCTGATCGGTCTGGGCTTTACGTATCTGGACATCGGGCGAGGACGGAAGGAGTCATGACATGAACGTGGCCATCATAGGAGCGGGTTTACAGTGCCGTCGGCGGGTGCCGGTCGTCGTTGAATCACCGGAAGCGACCTTGAAGGTGATTGCCAGTCTCCACCCGGAACATGCGCGGGCCATGGCGGACCAATTTGGATGCGAGGCCGTCGATACCTGGCAAGAGGCGGTGAAACGCGATGACATCGATATCGTGGTGGTCTGTACGCCGCCGCATGTTCATGCCGAAATCA
>CAYRPR010000556.1:0-1949 GCA_964425945.1 uncultured Verrucomicrobiota bacterium
GAAGCAGCGGGATGATCACCCCCCAGCTTTGCCGGAGATGGTTCAGGTAGTCCGGATAGGATGCTTCCGGCGTCCGGCTGACATTGGCCGGCTGAGCGACCGGGGCCGGGGGCGCCTCGCCGGCCAGGATGTGAATGGACGCGTTGATCCGCGGGGCGGCCTGCAGCAACGTGTTGTAATCACGCAAAGTGCGGCCGGCCGAAACGACGAGCGGCTCGTCGGCTTCGTCCGTGGCTTCCGGCGGGATGGTCGCGCAAAGGGGCACGTAGCGGAATCGCTCGCGGGGCATGGCGAAGCGGCGCGACATGGTGTCGATCTCGCGGGAGCTGTTCGTCAGGATACCAATGGAGCGTGCGGCGACGAGGCGGTAGAGCGCGCGTTTGATTCGCCAGAACGGGCTGGAGCGCTTGGGTTCATCGATGAACACTTCGGTCATGATCTGCCGCGACGGCCGACCGGTGAATGCGCAGAGCAGGCCGTACAGAAGGGATTCCCGGGCGCCCATGGTGACCACCGCGTCGCAGGATCGCCGCGCGCGAAACAGTTGCCAGGCCTCGGCGGCGATCGACCGTTTCGGCGGATCCCGGTCCGCGCCGCGCAGTTCGTAGATCGACTCCGTGCGGTTGGTCCAGAGCGGGCTTTGCCAGAACGTCATATTGGTCAGAATGCGCGGCGTCTCTTTTTTTGATGCATTATCCTGCATGATGCGGGTAAGAATAGGCGTCCCGTTCAGGAGATCAAGTGTGGAGAATGGAGTCGGCATGACAGGGAATGAGGGTAAACCACCGGTCGTCAGCATCGTGACCAGCACGTACAACCGCGCGGAGGTCATCCGTCAGGCGATTGAATCGGTGCTGCGGCAGGATTTTCAGGATTGGGAGATGAACATCGTGGGCGACTGCACGCCGGACGACACGGCGGGCACCATTGCGTCCTATAACGACGATCGGCTCCGCTTTTATAATCTGCCGGTCAAGTCGCCGCCAGGCAGTCACGGGGCGATTGCGAAGAATCATGCCCTCCAGCAGATGTCGCGCGGGGAATACATTGCCTATCTCGACGATGACGATATCTACCGGCCGAATTACCTCAGCACGATGATCGGTTTCATGCGGGCGCATCCGGACGCGGTATTTGCCTACTGCCGGTGCACGTATAGGGACAAGAAGACCGGGCGACGGTTGTGGGGCAATCCGTTCCAGCGCTGGATGCATGGATATTCGAGGGAGAAGCTGAAGCGGTACAACTTCATCGACACCGACTGCGTGGTGCACAGACGATCGATTCTGGATGAAGTGGGGTACTGGGATCCCGCGTATTACTTTGACGATTATGAGCTTTGGTTGCGCATCAGCGAGCGGTACGACTTGCACCACCTGAACAAGGTCCTTGTCGAAAAATTCGTTGACGAACCGCCCTTCATCATCCGTGCCCTCAGGAAAGGGTGGGGGATACTCCGATACGGCCGCAGAACCCCCTTGGAGTGAGCTACCTGCGATTGCCGTAATTACGTGGCAAATCGTACGGTTAAGACGTATTTCCCTTTACACGCAGAGTGCGCGGGGTAAGATTATTATAAGAGGCAATCCTGCGCCTTGAACTGAGACGCGAATGCATATAGCCAGGCATGTCAACGTTGGCCGCGGGAGAAGGTGTATCCTTCTCTCCCTGATGGCCGTTTTCGCTCTCGCCCTCGTCCCCCAAGCGCAGGGGATCGTTTACTACATCAACAACAACAGCACGAACGGCAATGTATACACCACCGATTTCGGCAACGACGCCAACGCGGGCACCAATGCAGCGGCCCCGAAGGCCACCCTGACGAACCTGCTGGCCTCGGTCAACTTGGGGCCCGGCGACGTGGTCTACATTGATACCGGCACCTACTCGAACTACACGACCACGGTGACCAATTCCGGCGCCATCGGCAACCCGATCATCTTCATCGG
>CAYRPR010000557.1:0-1941 GCA_964425945.1 uncultured Verrucomicrobiota bacterium
CGGCGCATGGAAAACTCGCTATCGCGGCTGGGCGGATCAGGCGCGACGCCCGCCGTTCACGCGTTCAGCGAGCAGGAATGTGAAACCTGGTCATACGGCGACTTGGACCGGGCGGCGGGCCGCATGGCCGCGGGGCTGAAGGAAGCCGGCCTGCAATCCGGCCATACGGTCGCGATGCTGGCGATGCCGTCGCCGGCCTGGATTGCGGTGGCGCTAGCCGTCTTTCGGAACGGCGCGACGCTCGTGCCGATCGATGCGCAGATGGCCGACGAGCCGCTCGTGCAGGTGCTCGAGGATGCGGACCCGCGGTGGCTTTTTACCGATGATCGGGGTGCGCGACGATTGGGCAAGCTTGAAACGAGCGCGAAGCCTCGGACTCTGCAACTGGATCTGCATGACGGCGTCTCTTCGTGGCGGTCGCTGCTCGCGGACGAGATGGCGGAGCCGGAGGAGGGCGAAGCGGGTGCGCGGGCCATTATCTTTTATACGTCCGGGACGACCGGCCCGCCCAAAGGCGTGCCGTTGTCGCGTGGAAATGTCGCGTATCAGTTTGATGTGGTCCGGGACGCCCATCTGATCGGGCCGGGCGACTGCATGCTGCTGCCGTTGCCTCTGCATCACGTCTACCCGTTTGTGATCGGCCTGCTCGCGCCCCTTCGACTGGGCCTGACGGTCGTCATCCCGTTTGCGTTGACCGGGCCGGAGCTGGTTCGCGCGATTCGCGACGGCCGGGTATCCGTGGTGCTGGGCGTGCCGCGCCTGTATCGGTCGCTGGTGAACGGCATTCGCGACAAGGCCGAGAAGGGCGGCACGCTGACGCGACTTATCTTCCGCGGCGCGCTTGCGCTGAGCAAGGCGGTGCGACCGCGGCTGGGTTGGAATATCGGCCGCCTGTTATTCGGGTCACTGCACCGCAAGCTGGGCGGCAGATTGCGCTTGATGGCATCGGGCGGTTCGCCGTTGGATCCGGACCTGGCCGCCCAGATCGAAGGATTGGGCTGGGACCTGGCCGTGGGGTACGGCCTGACGGAGACCTCGCCCTTGCTGACGTTGTTGCGGCCCGGAGATGGACATCTGGATACGGTGGGGCCGCCGGTCAGCGGCACGGAATTGAAGGTCGATCCGTCGGCGGACCCGGGGCGGTCGGACGCGATGCGGCCGGACCCGGCCGGTTCCGAGCGGGGCGAAGTGCTCGCGCGGGGGCCCGGCGTGTTCGCGGGCTACCACCACCTCCCCGAAATGACGGCGAAGGTGCTCGCCGACGGCTGGTTCCGTACCGGCGATCTCGGCTGGTTCGACCCGGAGGGTTTCGTTCATCTCGAAGGACGCGTGTCGACGATGCTGGTGCTGGAAGGCGGTGAGAACATCGCACCGGACGCGCTGGAGGATTCGTATGGCCGGTGCGACGGCATAGAGGAGATCGGTGTCCTGCAACGGGAGGGCAAGCTGGTCGCGTTGATCGTTCCCGATGGTCCCGCGTCGAAGGAGGAGGGGGAGCGCCGCATCAAGGAATCCTTGCGGGCCATGCGGGACAAGGTGCCTTCCTATCAGCGAATCGCGCGCTTCAAGCTGACCCGCCACGCGTTACCGCGCACGCGCCTCGGGAAGATCCGGCGGCATGAACTGGAGGAGCGGTACGATAGTGCGGACCGTGAAGGGGCGGAGAGAAAGCGCGGTCCGATTTCGATCCATGACATGTCGTCCGACGATCGCAGTCTGTTGGACAACGAGAATGCGCGGAAGCTCTGGGCGCTACTGGCGCAGCGGTATGCGGACCAGCCGCTGGAACCGGACTCGCGCATGGAGGCCGATCTGGGCGTGGACTCGATGGAATGGGTGGAGCTGTCCATCGCGATCGAATCGCGTCTCGGCTTCTCGCTCGGCAGCGCGGTGATGGAGAAGGCCGAGACGGTCCACGACCTGCTTGAGGCGGCGACACAG
>CAYRPR010000558.1:0-1938 GCA_964425945.1 uncultured Verrucomicrobiota bacterium
GAAGCGCCGCCCGAGGGCGTACCGGTATTGTCCGCCCATACGATGCGCCTCGATGTGGATGTGGAGTTTCCCGAGCGCACCTTTCTGCGGGGCCGGGGGCTGGATTCCGAATGGCGCGGACAGCTGAAGGTCGGCGGGACCTTTGACCAGCCGGTGTACGTCGGCATGCTTTCCGTGATTCGCGGCCGTTTCGTGTTCTTCGGCCGGCGACTGGGTCTGACGCGCGGTGCGGTGACCTGGGATGGGCGGCACCCGCCCGAACCGCAACTGGACATCGCGGCGGAGGCGCGCGCGGGCGGCATGACGGCGACGTTGATGCTGGCCGGCGATGTCGCATCGCCCGGGTTTTCCATCACATCCGCGCCCGAGATGCCGGAGGATGAGATTCTGGCCCGGCTGTTGTTCGGGCGTGAAGTGGCTCGCATCACGCCGTGGCAGGCGGTCATGATCGCGCAGGCCGTGAACACCTTGCGCGGCAGTGGATCGGCGTTTGATTTTCTGGGCAAGGCGCGCCGTTTCCTGCGCGTGGATCAGTTGGAGGTGAAGGACTCCGAATACGAGGATGGCGAAACCTCGATCGCCATCGGCAAGTATGTGAGCGATCGCATTTACGTCGAGCTGGAACGCGGCGCCGGCGCCGAAAGCGGCCGGGCGACGGTGGACATCGAGTTGACCCCGCGCCTCACGCTGGAAACGGAAGCCGGCGCGAATGCGGAAAGCGGGCTGGGGCTGAACTGGACATGGGACTATTGAAGCAGGGATGAGGGAGGAGGGATGAAACCTGAAGGGGAAAATACGAATTCTGATGGCCAATCACGAGCGCATCGGTGTTTCCCGGTTTTCCACATTTCGACTTTTCGGATTTGTTTCGGATTTCGAAATTCGTGCTTCGGATTTCCGTGGGCGGTAACCACAATGGGTGTTGACGCGGGCGCGTTCGTGCAGAAGAATGAGATGACTCGAAAATAGAAGAATGGACGGGAGCGAAGACATGGCTTGGTGGGAAACATTAACAACGACGACCGTGGCCGGAAACGTGCTCTGGCGATGGTGCGTGCTGTTCGTCGTGATACTGCTGGCCTTGGCCGCGGGGAAGATGCTGGGCCTGTTTCTGAACAAGTCCGCAGAGCGGTTGAAGGCGAGGGGTCGTCCCCTGTTGTCGGTGATTCTGGTCGCCTTGAGCCGGCCGGCCGTGATGTTTGCCTTTATCGTCGGCCTGCGTATCGGCCTCTCGTTCATCATCATGCCGGAAGGCGCGGAGACGGTTGCGCAGGACACGGTCAACGTGCTGATCGTGCTGACGATCGGCTTTGTGGCGTACCGGCTGGTGGATGTGATCAGCTTCTGGCTGTCGGAGAAGGCGTCGCGGACGCACAGCAAGATGGACGACATGCTCGTGCCGCTGGTGCGTTCGAGTCTGCGGATCACGGTCGTCATCATGGTGCTGTTGCAGATTGCGACCATGTTGAGCGGGAAGGAGCTGACCTCGATCCTCGCCGCGCTGGGCGTCGGCGGCCTGGCCGTCGCGTTGGCGGCGCAGGACACGATCAAGAACTTTTTCGGGTCGCTGGTTCTGCTGACCGACAAGCCGTTCGAGTTGGGCGACCGCATCGTCGTGGACGGCTTCGACGGGCCGGTCGAATCGGTGGGCTTCCGCTCCACGCGCATCCGCACGCTGGAAGGGCATCTGATCACCATCCCGAACGGCGAGCTGGCCAACAAGACGATTCAGAACATCGGCAAGCGGCCGCATATCCGGCGGATCATGAACATTACGGTCACCAATGACACGCCCCCGGAGAAGATCGATCGCGCGCTGGAGATTATCAAGGACATCCTGAAGGATCACGAGGGCATGCATCCCGAGTTTCCGCCGCGCGCGTTCTTCAACGAGTTCAATGACGCTTCGCTGAATCTCTTTGCGATCTACTGGTATCA
>CAYRPR010000559.1:0-1929 GCA_964425945.1 uncultured Verrucomicrobiota bacterium
GAAGGTGCTGGAGGAGATCCGCCTCATGTCCGGCATCGAGACGCACAAGGAGAAAGTCCTGCGCATCATCCAGATCCTGACGGAAACCGAGGGCCGGCTCCGGTATGCGCTCTCGCGTCGCACGCTCGTGGAGACGGCGCTGATCCGCGCCTCGCGCGCGGCGGTCGTCGTGTCGATCGACTCGATCCTGCGCCAGTTGAATCAGTTGAAGTCCTCGCTGGCCGGCGGAGCGGGCGAGGAATTGCCGCTGGCCCGGCCGCCGGCGGCGCCGGAAGCCGCTCAAAAAAAAACGCCGTCGGTAGCGCCCGCCGCCGATAAGCCGAAGCCGCGCGCGTCGGGTAACGACATCGCCCTGTTGGCCGGGCATTGGCGCGATATTCTCGAGCAGGTCGGCCATGTCGCGCCGCTGGCCAAGACCCACCTGGTGGACGCCAAGCCCGTGGCGGTGGAGGATGCGCGCGTCACCATCGGGATCGACCCGGAATTCGCATCGAATCAGGCCAATCTCGAGGCCACGCGAAACCGCACGGCCATTCAGAAAGTGATCGGCAAACTGCTGCGGCGGGAGGTGGCCGTCCACTTCATCGTCCTGGACGCCCAATCCACATTGCCCGGCGACGTGCCGATGGTCGCCGGTAAAGAGAGGCCGCAGGTGACGGATGAACAGGTGTTGACGACGAAACAGAAATGGATCAAGGATCCCACGGTCCGCAAGACGCTGGAAATGTTCAACGGCGATATCGTGGATATACGCGAATAGGAGAACCGCATGGTCAACATGATGAAGATGATGAAGCAGGCCGCCGAGATGCAGAAGAACATCCAGAAGATCCAGGCGGAACTGGCGGAGCGCACCGTGGAATTTTCCAGCGGCGGCGGCATGGTCACCGCCGAAGCGCGCGGCGATTTGACCGTTTCGCGCATCACGATCGACCCGAAGGTGATCGATCCGTCGGACGTCGAAATGCTCGAGGACCTGGTCCTGGCCGCCGTGGACGGCGCGTTGAAGGCCGCGCGCGACATGGTCGCGGGGGAAATGTCCAAAGTAACCGGCGGGCTGGGCCTGCCGGGCGGGGGGCTGCCGTTCTAATACCATGTTCCATTGCGTTATGATGTAATCAACCCACCCCTCTATCCCCTCCGGAGGAGGGGATGAAGAATCAACTTACGCTCCCCTCCTTGGAGGGGTTGGGGGTGGTTGAAGGAATATTGCGGCAGATGAACCGGCCTATGGCGTGCAGCACATGAGAAACTCCGAACCGCTCAATCAACTGATCCACACCCTGTCGCGCCTGCCGGGTGTCGGCCGCCGAACGGCGGAGCGCATGGCGTATCGGCTGGTTCTGGATTCGCGCGGCCTGATCGACGACCTGACCAACGCCCTGCAGGAGATCAAGAACGAGGTCTGCACCTGTTCGCGGTGCGGCAATATCACGCTCAAGAGCCTGGATCCCTGCGCCCATTGTCAGGACCGCCGGCGGGAGAATCATATCCTGTGCGTGGTCGAGGATCCCGCTCATATCGCGCTGATTGAATCGTCCGGTGGATTCCAGGGGCGCTACCATGTCCTCGGCGCGAAGATCTCGCCGATGAAGGGCGAAGACGTTACGAAGGACAGGACGGACAAGTTGCTCAAACGCATCCGGGAGGAACACGTCGAGGAGGTCATTCTCGCGCTGGATACCGATGTGGAAAGCGATGCGACGGCCAGTTATCTGCATGATCTGCTGGTGGACCAGAAGGTCCGCGTGACCCGGCTCGCGTTCGGTTTACCCGCGGGCAGCGGCATCGGCTACTCGGATCCCGTCACCCTGTCGCGCGCGATCCAGGGCCGGCAACCTTTCTGAGCGACTCGAAAAGGTTGATCCGGCGGTTGCGCGGGACGCCGCCAGACCGTAGCGTATGGGCGATATGACCTGGCTCGCGAAT
>CAYRPR010000560.1:0-1928 GCA_964425945.1 uncultured Verrucomicrobiota bacterium
CGTCCGTTCTTGTGCTGGAACCGCGGACCGAAGGCGAACATCAAGCCGGCATGCCCATCGCTATCGTCCACGCGCAGGATATTCTGCGCCTGCTGCTGTTGTTGCTGCTGGTTCTGATTCTGCTGTTGGTTCGGTTGGGCGGGGTCTTTCGCGTCACCGCTGATCCGGGTGTAGCCGATGCCGAGTTCGCCGCCCAGCCCCGTGCGCCATTTCTGCAGGATGGCCACGTTGTCGAGCCAATGGATCAGGCCCACGCCCGTGAAGAGCGAAAGGCCGTAGACATCCCCGAGTCGGCCCCCGTCCCCTTCATCCCAGTCGGTGAAACGGCCTTTCAGGAACAGATAGAGCAGGCCCCACGTGGCCAAATTGTTGTTGTTCGGGGCGGCGGTTTGCAGGGACAGTGCCAGGCCCATGCCGTCTCCCAGCGGGCCTCCGTCGTCGAATTCGGACCACTGGATCGCGGCGCCGAATTGCGCGCTCCAGACCAGCTCGTCGCCGCCCGTCTCGTACACATCCTGTCCGAGCGCCGCCGCCTGACCATACGAAGAAGCGGAGGAAGCGAGCAGGAGACACAGCGGGACGATCACACACAGCCATCTTTTCACAGACACCCCCTTGGTGACAGGTCGCGCACCAGCACCGATACGGGCACACGCCCGAAGAGACCGGGCCGAGCAACACTCCTTATGGTGGAGACGGTGGCAAATGACAGCCGCGCCGTCAAGCCCGCCGTCATGTCCTCTTGCACTCGCCACAGGCCGCTCCACGCGGCATGGATTTGCGGTCGTTTAGGTATTCCGCGCCCCGACGACGGGTCGGGCCATTTCAACGTTCACGCGGGCGCGCGACGACGCGTACGACGAAGTAAAGATGGCGGTTATCGGCGTTCGAAGACCAGGGCGCCCCATTCGCCGTCGCCGTCGCGGATGTGTTCGCGGGCGCCGAGGGTAAGATAGGCGTCGGCGACGGCGTCGAGTTCGGATTCGCGCATGCCGCTCAAGGCCAGCCGGCGGGCGGTCATGCGCCACAGATCGGGTGCGCGATCCATCAGCAGGGACGAAAAGACATTCGCACAGACGAGGTCATAGGCGCCCCCGGTCCATTCCCATTTCAAGTCATGCACCATCCACTCGATCCGGTCGCCCACCCCATTTAGCCTTGCATTCTCCCTCGCCTGCTCCACACAGCCCTCATCATAATCGAAACCGGCAATTCGTTGCACACCCAACCGCACGGCGGCAATGGCGAGGATCCCGCTCCCGCACCCGGCATCCAGGAAGGAACTCCCCGCTATTCCCGGAGGATCACACTTCGATAAGTGTGATCCCCTGATAGTTCCGATATGATTGCCGGTGATACCGGAATTCAGCGACGATGAGGCGGAATACGCGTCGAGGATTTCGAGACAGAACCGCGTGGTGAAATGGTCGCCGGTGCCGAAACTCAAACCGGGATTTATATACACGGGGACACGCCCTTGCAGGTCCACGGTGTCGCGCTCCCATTCCGGACAGATCATCAGGCGCGTACCGATGGGTCGGGCATGGAAATGATGCTTCCAGAACGCCTGCCAGTCCCGCGCCGTGACCTTGCGTATCGCACGACCCTTGACCGGCAACCGCGCCGCCAGATCGCGCCCGGCGGCTTCGGCCTCGGCTTCGCTCGGCCAATAGGTCTCGATCCAGACGCGATCATCGCCGACACGCGATATCTCGACGGGTTCGACCGGCCAGATTTCCCGGATCGTGTCCGCCGCGGACGCCGCCTCGATCCGATCGAGTTCGAGGGTGAGTACATAGGAATCGTCGTTCATAATCAATCTATGACGCGAACTTTGTCGTGAGCTTTGTCGAATTACTCCCTCCTACTCGACCCTCAACATCGCCGTCGTCATCGCCGCCACGCGTTCCAGCAGTTCCTTCAGCCTC
>CAYRPR010000561.1:0-1923 GCA_964425945.1 uncultured Verrucomicrobiota bacterium
GCGAGTTCGACGGCCGCCGGGCCAAGCGCGTGCTGGTCAAGATCATCGGCGAGTGATGTCCCAGATCGCCAAAGTCGTTGTTGAAATCGCGCTCGACCGGGAATTCGATTACCTGATCCCGGCGCACCTGGCGGACTCTGTCGCCATCGGGTCACAGGTCGTCATACCCTTCGGCTCTCGGAAGATCTATGGCTATGTCATCGGTCTGGCGGCCCAGTCCGCGCGGGCCGACCTGAAACCCATCATCGATCTGGCCGCTCCCAAGCCGCTGATTACGGACCGTATCCTCGAACTGGCGAAATGGATGGCGGACTACTATGCCACGCCGCTCGAGCAGGTCCTGAAGACCATCCTGCCGAGCCCCGTCCGAAGCCGAAAGGCCAAGCACAAGGAACAGCGCCTGGTACGCATGATCCCCGACAAGGCCGTTGCGGTCGATCTGGACCGGCTCAAGCGCCGCTCGCCGAAACAGGCCGCCGTTCTGGATTTCCTGCGGACACACGGCCAGGCGGCGATGCCGGTGCTGACACGCGATCTGGGTGCTACGGCGGCGATGATTCGCGGCATGGAGAAGAAGGGCTGGATCGAGCTGGAAAGCGAAACCGTCGAGCGCAACCCATTCCAGAATCAGCACGTCCTCCCGACCCAACCGTTCCCGCTGATGCCGCAACAGCAGGATGCGCTCGACACGATCAAGAAGTCCGTGGATACCGGCGATTCGTCCGTGGTGCTCCTGTTCGGCGTGACGGGAAGCGGCAAGACGGAGGTATACCTGCAAGCCTTGCAGTACGTTCGTCAGCAGGGGAAGGGCGCTATCATACTTGTCCCGGAGATTTCTCTGACGCCGCAGACCGTTGAGCGTTTCCGTTCGCGGTTCGGCGACGGCATCGCCGTGTTGCACAGTCATCTCTCCATCGGGGAACGGCACGATGAATGGCATCGGATCCGCGATGGCCGCGCGCAGATCGCGATCGGCGCGCGCTCGGCTCTCTTTGCGCCCATAGAGAATCTGGGGCTGATCATAGTCGATGAGGAACATGAGCACACGTACAAGCAGGAGGAGGCTCCGCGATATCATGCGCGCGACATGGCCGTTGTGCGCGGGCGCATGGAACGATGTCCCGTGATTCTTGGGTCGGCCACGCCGTCACTGGAATCGTACTGCAATGTCTTGCGCGGTAAATACATCATGTCGCGCCTGCCGCATCGAGTGGATCATCGCCAGATGCCGGTTTTACGCATCGTCGATATGCGCGCGGACAAGGAGAAAGAGGGACGGGTAAACGTCCTTTCGCAGATTCTGCGGGAGGCGATCCAGTTGCGCCTGGATCACGGCGAGCAGACCATTCTGTTCCTGAACCGGCGGGGGTATTCCACATCGCTGATCTGTCCGTCTTGCGGATATGTGGCCCGGTGCGAGCATTGCAGTGTGGCCATGACGTATCACAAGAAGGCGGATGAGTTGCGCTGTCATATCTGCGGCTCAACCCGCAAGGTGCCGCCCCGGTGCCCGGAATCGGCCTGCGGGGATCCGGCCTTCCGGTTTGCCGGCATTGGAACGCAGAAGGTGGAGGATATCGTGTCCCGCGTTTTCCCGCGCGCCCAAGTCGAGCGCATGGATTCGGACACGATGACGCGGAAGGATTCCTACGGGCGCATACTCGGCGATTTCCGGTCGGGCAAGATCGACATCCTGCTGGGCACGCAGATGATCGCCAAGGGATTGGACTATCCCAACGTCACGCTGGTCGGCGTGATCAATGCCGATACCACGTTGCACATGCCGGATTTCCGCGCGTCGGAACGGACCTTCCAATTGCTGCCTCCGGTCGCGGGTCGGGCAGGGCGGGGCGATGTGGCCGGCGAGGTGATCGTACAGACCTTTACGCCGTTCCATCCCTCCATTCAGGCGGCGCGCCGTCT
>CAYRPR010000562.1:0-1917 GCA_964425945.1 uncultured Verrucomicrobiota bacterium
GCCGGGCCCTGACCGAGAAAATCGGCGTCGAGCGCCAGCACAACGTCCGCCTTGTCAAAATGATACAGCGTCTCCACATGCTCCCCGAACGCCCATTTCGCGCCTTCCCACGTGTTGTCGCGCGAGACGGGATCGTACTGATGCCACTTCGCGCTCGGATATTTCTCAAGCAACTGCTCAATCTGGCGCACCAGCGTCGGCGACGTCACCGTCTCGGTCAGGATCCGCAGACCCGCGCCCTTCTTCGCCTCCTGCAAGCCCAACTGTTCATCCAGCTCGCGCAGAAATCGCTCCCAGGTCCCAAGCCGGCCGCGATGCTTGACGAACTGGGACCGGTCCGGGTCGTAGAGGCTTAAAATCGACGCTTGCGCCAGCGCATTCGTCGAGCCGAGACTCGCCGGATGCCCCGGATTGCCTTCGAGCTTCGTCGGACGGCCCATATGGCTCTCCGCCAGCAGGCCCATCGCATAGCCGCCCAGCGTCACGGACGTCGCATAGAAGAGCGGCCGGCCCGGAATGATTTCCTCCGGCGGCTTGACGTACGGGATGATCTTCTCCGTCGGCTGGCGCGTACAGGCCGTCAGACCCGCCATCGCCATCGAAGCGCCCATCAGTTTGAGAAAACCGCGCCGGTCCACCGCATCGATCCGTGAGGCCATTTCCGGAAACTCGCGCTCCATCAGCTCGCTGAATTCCGGCGACTCGCTCAACTCCTCTAGCCCGGACCAGTACGCCGGTCCTTCCTTGCCCGCCAGTCGCGCGCGCACCTCCGCCAGATCCAGACGACGCCCCTGCTCCCGCTCGATCACCGCCTGCGCCGACGGGTCCGCCTCCGTCCCGCCCAGAATGGTGACGGGTTGGCCCGGTCGCTCCAACTTGGGCGGCAGGTTCGTAAATTCTATTTCGTTATGGCCGTTTACCGGTGACATACCCAGCAATCCGTCAGGCGATGGTTATGTGTTTCAATCTTGTACTCCTCCACGAGTTCCGCGCCGAGTTCCGCCTGATTGCGCGGCGCTTCGTAGGCCATGTTGAATACCTCCTCGCGCGGACGCACGAACTGCTCCGGCGCGCGATGGCATTCCAGGCACCACTTCATGAAAAGCGGTTGTTCCTTCCAGGTCAACGGCATCTGGTCCACGCGCCCATGACAGGTCGCACATCCGATGCCCCTGTCAATATGAATGCTGTGGTCGAAATAGACGAAATCCGGAAGATCATGCACGCGCGTCCACTCCAACGGCTTGCCGGTCGCCCAGCTCTCGCGCACCGGCTCGAGCATCGGGCTGTCCGCCCAGACCATCGAATGGCAGTTCATGCAGATCATCGTCGGCGGGATGTTGGCGCGGGCCGTTTCTTCCACCGTCGTATGGCAATACCGGCAGTCAATGCCCATGTTCGCATGGTGATTGTGACTGAACGGGACGGGCTGGGCGCGGGCGATGCCGGTGAGGCGCACGTACGGGGACCGGTGAATCGCGTCCAACAGGCAGAGTGAACCGGCCAGCAACAGCACGATTACGACAAAGCTCAGCTTCGCTAATGTATTGGCGCCCGGCCCAAATACCTGTGCAGACATACTGGAATTCCCTACCCGCCGTTCAGAAAACACAAATCCGCCCTAAGGCTAGAATCCAAGGAGAAAACGACGGCGCAAACTATATCCACCGATTCTAAAATATGCAATCGGCTTTCGGATGAATTTCCAACGATTGGATAAACCCCATGCCGGGATTTCCAATCGTTGGAAACAATCGCGCCACATTTTCCAATCATTGGAAATCCCCTAGGGGTTTTCTTCCAATGATTGGAAGTTTCTAGCCCGAAACTTCCAATCCATGCAAGCGGAATCGGCGGGCGATGTCAGAGCATCTCCGGCTTGAATCTCCGGCGCAGGTTCATTTCGCGGGCACCCTC
>CAYRPR010000563.1:0-1896 GCA_964425945.1 uncultured Verrucomicrobiota bacterium
CGGATAGATGCCGAAACGCGGGGCCTGCCCGTCTTCCTGCTCCCGACCGAGGCCTTTGATGTCCGCCTTGCCCCGCCGGCTCGGAGCGACTCGTCGCGCACCGATCTGCTCGTGCGTTTCATGGACAGTCGGGATGATCCGGACACGCCGGCGTCCACGTGGGTTGAACTGGGTATGGAGCTGGGACGCCGCGGCGAATTGGAGAAGGCGGCCTACTGTTTGAACGTCGTCCGGGAGCAGAACGAGTCGCTATTGCCCCCCGAGGGGTGGAGCCTGCTGGCGCTGCACGACGAGGAGCAGGGCGCGTGGGAGAATGCCCTGGGTGCGTGGTACCGTTTGGCGGAATCCGACCCGCAGAATGCCGCGGCATGGATGCGCGCGGGCCTTTGCCACCTCCGTATGGGTGAATTCGATCGGGCCAACCGGCTCTTCAGTCAGCAGCATTATCGACAGCCCCGCGAATCGCTGAACCTGCACATGATGGGGGTGACACGTTATCTGATGGGCGATACCTCCCGGGCGTGGCGTGAATTTGCCCGGGCGGCGGTGACCGGTACGCCCTACACCGAGACGCACTTGATGCTCGCCCATCTGTCCGCGGAATCCGGCGACATGGAGGAGGCCACCGGGTGGCTCCGCCTCGCCCTGGAAAGTCTTCCCCGTGAACAGCGGGCTCGCTACGCCCATCTACCCCATTTCGAGGCGCTGCGAGACCAGCCCCATTACCTTGAATTACTGGAGGGGTACCGAATCGCTACGCCGGACCTGAAACCGGCGGATGACGAGGACCATGAACTCGAATGGCCCGCAAGTCGGCAACCGGATCCCGAATCACAGCCGTTGGAGGGCTTGTGGGTGGACATCCGGCTACGCCCGGAGGAGCAGCCGACGGAGGACGCACAGCCGGCCGGGCCGGGTTTGGCGGAATTTCGGGGACTTCAACTCCGTTTGGTGGAAGAGAAGTCCGACTATCAAGAGATTGCTCCCATCGACGATTTAGATTAGGTTACATCCTGAGTTTGCTTGCACGTCCCATGGTGCCGGACGGCTGGTTCAGCATGGCATGGGGCCAATCATCACGATGAGGGATACTGACATGGACGCGACCCAAACAGAGAAGACACACACATCTCCCTGGCACCGTCACCTGCTCTCGCTCGGACTGCTTACTTTGGCCCTTCCCGGTATCCGCCTGATCAGCAATGCGGATTTCTGGATGCACCTGGCCTCGGGCCGCTGGATTGCCGGCAACGGCATCCCGCGCACCGATCCGTTCTCGCTCACGCTCGCCGATGCGGGATGGATCAATACGTCGTGGCTGTATGATCTTCTGCTGTTCGCGTTGTGGCAAATTGGCGGCGCCCCCGTGGTCATACTGATTCATGTCGCGGCGGTATTGGCGGCGTTTCTCCTGCTGGCCTTCGTCGCGCGGAAATGGGCCGGACCGGCCGCCATCGCCCTGGCCCTGATGTTGAGCGCCTGGCTGCTCGCGCCCGCCTTTGAGCCGCGCGCGCTGGTGCTGGCCATGATCTTCCCGGCGTTGGTCGTGCATACTCTTTATCGTGTCGACAACCGGAACCTGATCTGGGGGGTGCTGATCCCCGCACAGATTCTATGGACGAACATGCATGTCTCGTTCCTGATGGGCCCCGCGATCTGCGCGCTGTTCGCCGTGCAGGCTCGCTTCCAGCCCGTGCCCGGGAGTCACAAGGATCTGCGCTTCTATTTGATCCTCGCGGGCGGACTGCTGGGCGCCAGCTTGATCAACCCCTACGTCATCCGCCCGCACGGAGCGGCACTTGCTTTGCTGATGCATCCGGTCGCACAGGACTGGATATCGCCGTTCAGCACGCTGTTCGCCTCGTCGCTGACGAAGCACATGGTTACCCTGGCCCT
>CAYRPR010000564.1:0-1894 GCA_964425945.1 uncultured Verrucomicrobiota bacterium
GCGATCTCGTCGGTGATGATCCGCGCGATCTCGTGCTGGGTGTGGATCTCGTCGCCGTTGTAGGTCTCCGCGATGTGGGTCAGCGCGCGGGCGGTCAGGTCGAACGCCTCGTCCCATGTGACGCGGATATACGGGTCGAGACCGCGCCGAAGATACTTTGGATCCACGACGCCGGTATCCGGGTCGCGCGGGAATCCGGCTTCGGCCCATTGCTTGAAGCCGCTCCGGACCATCGGTCCTTTGACGCGGCGGTCGCCGTACACGCGACGGGTGAGGGCGAGCCCCTTCTGGCAACAGCGCGGTTCCCATCGGTGCGACGCCTGGTTGCCATAGGGATCCTTTGCGTCGCCGAATCCGAAGGACGGGCCGATCCGGACCATGACGCCGTTCTTCACGTAGGCCGTCAGCAGGCAGTTATGGGTATCGTTGGGCGCGCAGAGGAAATGGAAGGTGCTGTCGTACGCGAACAGGTTGCGGTAGGTCTCTTCCCAGTCGCGGTTCGGGTAGGCGGAAAGCGGCGACTCGAGCATGAAGGGATCGGCAAAACCGAAGACGCGTCCCCAGGCCGTGTGCGCGAAGAGGGCGCCGGCGCCGCCGGCCAGCGCCATCTGGAGGAAACTGCGTCGGCTGATTCCCTGCGTGACGTCGTCTGCATGCATGCGCATCGCCCCCGATCAATTAAAGATTTAAGAGTCTTATATATGAAATAGGCGATCCGGCCGGTTTCGTCAACCCGGAAATGCGGGGAATATGCCGAAATGCCGGTGCGCTCTGTCCCCTGCGGGGGGTGTCGGATGAATGGACCTTTTGTCGTGGGACGTGAATGAAGGGGCCGGGCGCGTCCGGTTCCCATGTAGAAGCGGCATCCTGCCGCTTTCCCCTGTTGAGGATCGCGGGCGAATACCCGTCTTTTCCGTTTGACCGGGCGAATCCCGTTCTTTATTTTAGGACCCGATGATCCGAATCAACCGGAGGGGTGCATGATGTTCTCGCGGTCCTGTATCTACGGATTGCGCGCGGCGATCTATGTCGCGGCCTACGGCGAAGACCGTACCTATGTGTCCATCCGTGAAATTTCCCGCAATCTCGATATCTCCTTCCATTTTCTCACCAAGATTCTCCAGCAACTGACGGAGGGCGGCCTGATGAAGTCCTGGCGCGGACCCAGCGGGGGCGTCGCGCTGGCGCGGCCGGCCTCGCGCATCAGCATGCTGGACATCATCAACGTACTGGAAAGCAAGGACTTGTTCAGCTCCTGCGTCCTCGGCCTGCCGGGCTGTGGTGAACGGGCGCCCTGTCCCGTCCATAAACAGTGGGGTACGGAACGACGCCGGCTGAAAAAACTCTTTGAAGGGGCGCGACTTTCCCGGATCGCGCTGAAGGTCAAGACCGATCGATTGCGCCTGTCGGACGTGCCGATAGCAGGCGAAAAGAAAAGAAGGAACAAGTGAGCGGAACAGGAGGCGTGTATGAACATAAGGAATAGCGGATGGCGCTGGCTGGTGGTGGCGGTTCTGACCGGCTTGTGGGCGTTTGCCGTTGCGGATCTAAGGGCGGACGTGGATCCGGACGCGAAGGCCGCGAAACCCAAACGGGAGAGCAAGGCCAAGGCGGATACGAAGGCCAAGGCGGACAAGGCGGAAACGAAAGCCGAGCCCAAGACCCGCCGCGCGCGGAAACCGAAAGCGGAAGCCGAGGCCAAGGCGGAGGAGGTCAAGGAGGAGAAAGCTCCTGTGGATGTGTTGGGCTCGGTGACCGGCGTTCTGTCCACCGGATTGCCGGACGCGTTTCGCGACATCAATGTGCTCGGGAAAGAGGGGCTGCGACTGAGGTTCGGCGGCGAGCTCCGCGCGCGCGGTGGAGGCTGGCGGAAGTTGGATGTCGACCCCGAGCT
>CAYRPR010000565.1:0-1893 GCA_964425945.1 uncultured Verrucomicrobiota bacterium
TCGGATGGTTCTCGGCGCAGAGCGTATCGCCGGTGGTGATCTGTTTCAGGCCGACCAATCCCCCGATTTCGCCGGCGTACAACGCCTCGACGTCCTCGCGGTGATTGGCGTGTAACAGAACAATCCGGCCGATGCGGTCGCGCTTGCGCGTGCGGGGATTGAATACGTTCTGCCCCTTCTTCAGGACGCCGGAATACACGCGGACAAAGGTGAGCTTGCCGACATAGGTGTCGTTGGACAGCTTGAAGGCCAGCGCGCTCAACGGCTCGAAATCACTGGAGGCGCGGGTGAGTTCCTCTTCGCTCTTCGGATGATGACCGCGAATGGCCGGCACATCAATCGGTGACGGGAGGTAATACACCACGGCGTCCAGCAAGGGCTGGATCCCCTTGTTCTTGAGCGCCGAGCCACAGAGCACGGGAACCAGCGCGCGCGCCAGCGTGGCGCGGCGCAATCCGTCGCGCAGAATCGCCGCGGATACGTCATGATGCTCCATGAACGCCTCGAGCACCGTTTCGTCCCTCTCCGCTACCGCCTCGACCAGCGCGGCACGGGCCTCCTCGGCCTGCGAGGCGTATTCCTCGGGGATGCGTACACGGTTGAACTGGGCGCCTAGCGATTCGTTATCGTATTCGTACGCCTGCATCTCCAGCAGGTCGATCACGCCGCGGAATCCCTCCTCGCTTCCGAGGGGCCATTGGATCGGCACGGCCGGCGCCGCCAGCTTCTCCTTCAACTGACGGACCACATGGCCGAAATTCGCGCCCTTGCGATCCATCTTATTGACGAATGCCAGGCAGGGCACATGATACTTGCGGGCCTGTCGCCACACCGTCTCCGATTGCGGTTGCACCCCCGCCACGCCGCAGAACACGCCGATGGCGCCATCCAGCACGCGCAGGGACCGTTCGACTTCAACGGTGAAATCCACATGGCCCGGCGTGTCGATCAGATTGATCTGATGATCCTGCCAGAAGCAGGTGGTGGACGCACTCGTGATGGTTATGCCGCGTTCCTGTTCCTGGATCATCCAATCCATGACGGCGGTGCCCTCGTGGACCTCCCCCATCTTGTGGACGCGCCCGCTGTAATACAACATCCGCTCCGATACGGTCGTCTTGCCCGCGTCGATATGCGCCATGATCCCGAAATTCCGGATCCGGCGCAGAGGACGGCGGCGCCCCTCGGCCTCAATGGGGCCGGGAGCCGTCTCCGCATTTGATTTTTTCGGATGTTCCAACACGTTCGCCATTTTGATGATCCGCCCGGGCGTTACCAGCGATAATGGGCGAAGGCCCGGTTGGCTTGCGCCATTTTGAAGGTATCTTCGCGTTTCTTGACCGCGCTTCCCTGGTTCTTGTAGGCATCCATCAGCTCGGCCGCCAAGGCCTTGTCCATCGGGACGCCCTTGCGCGCGTTCGAGTACTGTATGATCCAGCGCATGGCCAGGGCCACCTGCCGTTCGTCGCTGACTTCCACGGGCACCTGGTACGTGGCGCCGCCGACGCGACGCGACTTCACTTCAAGCCGGGGCTTGATGTTGTCCAGCGCCTTCTCGAAAAAAACGATCGGATCTTCCTTCGTCTCCTCGTGAATGCGATCCAGAGCGCCGTACACAACCCGCTCCGCCGTGGATTTCTTTCCGCGCCGCATCAGCTGATTGACCAGCCGGCCGACGGTGACACTGTTATACCGCGCGTCAACCGCCCGGTTTCGTTTAATGGTTCTGCGTCGTCTTGACATGATGGGTCACCTTATTCCTTGGGTGTCTTCGCGCCGTACTTCGACCGGCCGCGACGCCGTCCATCCACGCCGAGACTGTCCAGCGCGCCGCGCACGATGTGATAGCGCACGCCCGGCAGATCCTTGACCCGGCCGCCGCGCACCAGCACC
>CAYRPR010000566.1:0-1890 GCA_964425945.1 uncultured Verrucomicrobiota bacterium
CCTGAACCTTGCTTAAATCTCTCGCAAAACTGGCTCCGCTCACGGGACCACCGCTTCCCTCGTGCGGGATCAGGCCGATGACCTTCAGGCCCACCTGCCGCTCAATCGGCTCCGTGCCCTCGATGCCGTCCTCGATGGCGTGCAGTCCCACCGCCAGCAGGACGCCGAGCAGTCCGCCTCCCAACAAGCCCAGCAGGAGAACACGATTCCGTCGCGGGAATACCGGGACGGCGGGCGCCCGCGCCTCCTCGATGAGATGCACGACCGAGGTATTCTCGTCCGCCGCCAGCCGCGCCTCCTCGATACGCGTCAACAATCCCTTGAAGCTGGTATCCGCGGAGTCGCGCGTGCGTTCCAGCGCGCTCAGATTGGTCCGCAGGGCGGCCAAATGCCCTTCGATGGCCGTGGCGGCATCCGACTGGTTCCTGATCCGTTCCCGGAGGCTTCGGGCCTGCTGTCCGTAGAGTTGAATATTCGCTTTGGCCATCTCGCGGGATCGCGTGATGGCCTGAGCGACCTGCTCGCGCGCCACTTCAACCTGCCGTCTCTGGTCCATGAACTGCGGGTGGCGTTCCGTCATGCGGGCCGATAACTGGCCCAACTGGGCGGTGGCCTCGTACCACCGGGTGAAGGCCTTCATGATCTCGGAATGGTATGGGGTGTCGTCCGGCAGGTTGCCGAATTGCTCCGGCTCGGATTGCACCGTATCGAGCAGTCCCACCAACTCGCCGGCCATGACGGTTCGCTTGTCGAGCAGGGACAGTTCATCGCTCAACTGGATTACCGATTCCTCCAGAATGCGCTTTTCAATTTCCAGTTGATCCATGCGTTCGTCGGCGCGGAACTTGAGCAGAGCCTCTTCGGCTTGTTCCAGCAGGGTGGCCTGATGGGCGGCCTGCTGTTGGAGCCACGCAACGGCCTGATCGGATTCCACGCGGTTTTCCTGCAGGGAGCGCTTGACCGCCGCCTGGGCGTAGGTGGTGGCGACCAGCGCGGCTATCTTCGGGTCGGGGTCTTCAGCGGTGACGGACACCAGGTGCGAATCGCGCTGCCGGTTCATGCGCACGGTGCCGACCGTGGAAACGGCGTCGACACGCCAATCCCCGGAGAGGTCCCTCATCTCCTCAAGCATCTGCCGCGCCAGTCCGCGCGTTTCGTGCCCCTGCAATTTGCGCAGACGTGTGTTCAGCAGTTCCTCAACGCGCCAGCCCGCAAAGCCGTCGTCAATCATCGCACCGGGCTGGGCCATGATGCGCGGGCGGCGGATGCTCATCTCGACAAGGGCTTCTGCACGGTAAATCGGGACCACTCGATGAAGATACAGCGCGGCGATGGAGAAACCGAATGCCACAGCGAGCAGGACCAGCCACCATTTTCGAACCATCAGCCGCACGATCTGTGACACGCTCAGCCCCCCGATCAGACCTCCGCCGGAACCGGGCGCCGATGCCCCGTACACGGTACTGCCACAATAGTAGCCTCCATAGGCCCCGGGCGGAGGCTGGTGGTACGGTGGCGCGACGGGAGGAGGCGGCGGCGATGGCGTCGAGCCTTCGTACGAATCGGGTTGTGGTGTGTCGCGCATGGTATGCCTTATCGTTCCGCTCATCCTTACGCAGTCGGGGAGGACCTGTCACCCCAAAACAGGGCGGCGGACGGGCTATTGCCCGTCGTACAGCGGAGCCGCCGCCGGTGTGACGGGCGCGGAACGCGGCGATCGCTCTTCGAGCGGGCGAATCGGCTGCGGGCGGATCGGCATGGGACGAACGGCGGGCATGCAGCGAAGCGCCACGCGCAATTCCTGTCGCGTCAGATGCTTGTCCGGCTCGGCCGCCGCCGCTTCGATGGCCTGTCGTTCGACGGAGTTCGCGCGCCCTTCCAGCAGGGAAC
>CAYRPR010000567.1:0-1889 GCA_964425945.1 uncultured Verrucomicrobiota bacterium
ACGGGTGATTTCGACGGGGACGGCGTGCTCGATCCCGCCACACACCGGCACATGTCGGGGAATTGGACCATCTGGTCGTCCGACGCCGGAACCAGGAGCACCCAGAACCTGGGCTTCGCGCGCACCCAGGCCTTTGCCGCCGATTTTGACGGCGATGGAATCGACGACCGGGTGTTTTACTCGCCCCGGCATGGCGGTTTCCTGATCAGCCGCAGCCAGGACGGCAAGCTGGTACGCAAGTTCGGACCCAAGAACCTCATGACACCCATCATCGGCGACTATGACGGTGACGGCGTGCCCGACCTGGCCCTCTATACGGCGAAATACGGGGGCTACATTGCGTCCCTGAGCCAGGATGGGGGGGGCAAGTTCAGATTCGGCGGCGCGAATAATATCCCGGTGGTGGGCGATTTCGATGGCGACGGCATTGATGATTTCGCCGTCTACAACACGAAGACGTATGTCTGGACCATTCGTCGCAGTACAACCGGAAACAACTTCACGGTGAACTGGGGCAGTAAGGGGGCCATCCCCGCGCCGGGCCACTTCGATAACGACAACCTGACGGACATCGCCGTATACGTCCCGTCAACCGGCACATGGGAGATCCAATTGACCGATGGCCCGCCGAAGTCGGTGGCGTGGGGCAGTCAGCGCAGTGTTCCCGTCGTTGCGGATTATGACGGGGATGGCATCGACGACATCGCCGTGTATGATCCGGATCACGGCCGCTGGTTCGTCATCGACAGCACGACCGATCTGGGCCGCAACTTCTTCTGGTAAAGCCCTAACGCGTTCCGATCGGCTGGTCGGGGTTTGCGAGGTATCGTTCGATCCCCTCGCCATAGCCTTCAAAGAGGGGTTCTGCTTCCTGTTCGTCCTCCGATTCGCTTGCCTCGACGTCTTCTGATTCCGCTTCCTGTATCCAGTCGTCGATATGGAGATCGGGCTCCGTCTTCCATTCCGCATCCGGATACGCGCGCAGGAGGGCCTCGAAACCTTCGCCGGGATACACCTCGTGCTCGTCCTCTTCCACGTCCTCCCGCTCGATGTCGTCGCCATGTTCCAGTTGCAGGATGAGTTCCTCATCCCCCACGCGGATTCGCGCCCATTCCTCGTTGTAGTTCGCGTCGATCACGAGCAGTCCGTCCTCCTCCTCGCCGACGCCGAGAAAGAAGGATCGCTCCCGCTCATGGTCCAGGATGCCGGCGTAGGTCCGGTTCAGGAACCGGGCAAGCCCCGACAGCCGGAAGCGCGGCGTCTCCGGCGGATACTGGTACTCGAACCAGTGCGTTCCGTCCGGAGCGCGATCCACATCCTCGTCGGCGCGGACGCCCGGAAGCCACAGCAGGAACGCCGCGACAAGACCCGTGCGAATAAAAATACCAGCGTTCATAGACCGTTAGCATACGCCGTTTCGTGCCCGGCGCAATACTTCCATCTTGTGCCGCGCCCGGCGATCTGGCTGTATGGGCGGGCGTGGAACTATGTTGAATGATACGAAATCCATTCTGATGACCGCCTTGCGCGCAAGCGCACCTCCGGGCGACTGTCTCATCCGCCGCCATAATGATTCCCGAACTATTCCTTGTCCGTCTCGAGGTGTTCAGTAGGGTCGTTGCGATCCAATATCGCCCTCGACCTCGAAATAAAGGATGCAACAGCCACCTCCCCCGTTGTATTGGGAATGCTTATATCCAGTGCGCGCGAAATCGCCTCGACAAGTGCCGAGCGTATCGCCACATGTTCGGCGTGTTGTTCGCTGCCGCCCTCGACTGCTTCGACATTACGCGATTCGAGATAATTTACCATTTCCCTGATGCCACCCCGGTCAGGATGCTCTGCGAGTGCGGATATCGCCTGCAAACGCACCTGCAAGTGTGGAGATT
>CAYRPR010000568.1:0-1889 GCA_964425945.1 uncultured Verrucomicrobiota bacterium
TTTCTCGCACTCGTGTCCCAGCCGTGTTCGCGGACGGCTTTCTCGCGGTTCCATTCGCCGCAACGTCGGCGCCGGTCCACATCGCGCAGAATAAGCATAATGGATCGTGCCATGGATTCCGGATCGCCGCGGCCGACCACGAGGCCACCCGGAACTTCGCGCAGGCGGCCGCCCGGCTGATCCACGACAAACCGCCCCGCCTCCTCGCCCTCCGCGTCGATCCACTGCTTCTGAATCGGCGGTAACGTATCACCAATCAGGCCCGGCACCCATCCGCAATCGGTGGTGACCACCGGCAACCCGGTGGCCATCGCCTCAATCGCGGCAAAACAAAACGACTCATAATCGCTTGAGATCACCTTGAGATCGGCGCCGGCATAAATAGCGGGAAGTTGATCGAACGGTACTTCGCCCTCAAACTGGACTCGTCCATCAACCCCCAGGTCCCGGCACTGCTTCGCCACGCGATTCTTCAGCGGCCCGTCGCCCACGAGAACCAAGCGGACATCCGGCATCTCTTTCAGCACCCTGGCGAAGGCGTTGATCAGCAGGCGATGATTCTTGAAATCCTGGAAACGGGCAACATAGAGCAGAATCGTTGATGGTTGATGGTTGATGGAGGGGCGGAATCGGTCCAGGTCAACGGCGTTCGGTATATCATGGCAATCGGGACGCACGGATTGGCGAATCTTCTCAATGGACGTCCCACTGGCGATTACCGCATCTGCATTCTGGATTCCGCCCGATGGATCAAACACGTTGGGCGCCGTAAGACGCATAACGAGTCGGGGCGGCTGGGTGCCCAGTGTCGATCGGAGCGCGGAAACAAACGCAGGAAGTTCGCATACCTGAATGATGTCGAATTGATCGAGACGTCTGGCCACCCACCGCGCCGCGATTTTCTCGAATAACCCGAACTCCGCCACACGTACGCGCCATCCACCCTTGACCTTATCCCACGGGAACCACGGAAACATGGGAGCGCGCAGATGCACACTACGTAGCGGAGCGGGTATGGACAGTTTTGGTCGACCGAACAGCGGGATCCCCGACAGGAAGGTGATTTCATGCCCCATCTGCGCGAGGTGGCGCGCGATCTCAAGATCAAAGGTTTCCCCGCCCCCGCGCTCCATGGAGGCCATGCGATTGACGAATAGGACTCTCATGTCAGGAGGAAATCCCGAACCGCTCCAACCACTTTCGGGCAAGATTCTTCAGCGGCTGCGGGATCGCGGTTCTCCACGTAGGCAACATGGCGCGCGGCACATCATAGTGGGCCAGTGAGCGCGCCGGTTCCCGCCGGTCCGGCATCGATGTCAGCATATGGAACGCTTCGGCATAGGCACGCGTCGTATGCTCCACGGTGAAGGCGTCGGCGATGCGACGACGCGCTTCCTCGCCCATTCGGGCGCATCGCTCCGGATCGCGCGCCAGTTGAATAATGGCATCTGCAAACGACGACGGATCAGCCACATCGGCCAATACGCCACTTTTCCCGTCCTCGACAATCTGATCTACCGAACCGAGTATCCGCGCGGCCACACTGGGACAACCAGCCGCCATGGCTTCGATCAGTGCGTTGGGGCACCCCTCGAAACGCGACGGGAGCACAAAACAATCGGTCGCGGCCAGCAGATTGTCGACCTCCGCCAGCGGAATGTTGCCGGTCATAAGCGCGCGATCCTGAAGGCCCCGACGCCTGAATTCGGCCCTTAACGCATCCGTGTCCGGCCCGTCCCCTGATACGGTCAACTGCGCGTTAACACCGTTTCTTACCACCCGTTCCAGTATGTCGGGCAGGAGCAGAACCCCCTTGTCCAGATCCGTCAGGCGCCCGGAATAGAAGAGCCGGAACGGTTCTCCATTCCGCCCGAATGTCCGGCGTGACG
>CAYRPR010000569.1:0-1886 GCA_964425945.1 uncultured Verrucomicrobiota bacterium
TTCTCGTATTGGAGGAATGGGGTCGGTTGCTCCCCGGGAATGAAGCGGGTGGTGGGCCGTAACGGCGGCTCATTGGCGGACGCCGCAACAGCAAACCACAGCCCGATGAAAGATATTATGACATTTCTCATGAATACCGTCCGCCCGCCCATTAAAGCGTTATAACAGCACAGCCAGCGCGGAAAAATCAAGGCAACTCGGCATCCAATCGGAGGATGTTTCGCATCCGGGTCAGATCGGCCAGGTCGGCGAATGCATGGTCCGCGCCCTGTTCCAGGAGATGCTCCAGCCGGTGAACGCCGGTGGCCACGGCGATGGAGACGGCGCCGACCTGCCGGGCCGCCTGAATGTCGGACGGGGTGTCGCCGATGAGATATATCGTGGAAAACTCGGTGCCCGGCGCGAGGTGGGCGCGGGCACGCTCAATGGCCAGCCGCGCGATGTCCGTCCGACCCGCATGTTCATGACCGAACGCCCCCAGCTCAAAGTGCCCGTCGATGTCCGCGTGGCGCAGTTTGATCCGCGCGCACGATTCCACATTCCCGGTGACGAGGCCGACGCGGACGCGCGGATCACCGGCCAGGAGGTCCAGCAGTTCCCGGATGCCGGGGAACACGGTGGGCCGAATGGGTAAAATGGTTTGCCGCAGTTCCCGCGGGAGTTGCTGGAAAAACCTGTACGTATCATCCGGCGTCACGGGCACGCCGCGCCGTTCCATGATCCGGTTGAACACATCGAGATCGGTCGAGCCCGAAAAGTGGATGTAGTGCAGGTCGTCCTCCCATCCGAACACGACCTGAAGCGCGCGAATGAATGCGTCGCGGCCCGCGCCATGGGTATCGAGCAGGGTCCCGTCGATATCGAACAGCACGAGAATCGGTCGTTCAGGTGTCGGTCGCATGGTCGGTGCGGGCATGGCGCGGTGTATCCAGGATCCACCGCTTGTTGTACCAGAAATACTGTTCGGGATGTTCCCGGACCGCCTGGTCCAGTATGGACATGATCTCGCGCATCACGCGTTCGCGCTCCGTGTGTGGGGCCGCGTCCGCGTTGACCTCGATCGGTGGGTAGACGCGCCAGCGATGCCGTGTCCAACCGACGCGCAGGGGCGTCACGGGAAATATGGGGACGCCCGCGCGCCGCGCGAAGAAGGCGGCGCCGGGAGCAATCCAAGCGTGGCCGCCGAAGAAGGGAATCGGGATCCCGCCGGAGCGCGCCCGGACATCGGGCAGAATGGCAAAGACATGACCGTCCTTCAACATCTGCAGGATCGGGCGCACGGCGCGGGTATCACTGCGGATGATATCGCCTCCCGTTGTGCCGCGCATCCGATTCAGATGCGCATCGACGAGCGCATTCTTCTGACGTCGCGCCATGAAGAAGATGGGCAGGCCGAGCAGGCGCACGGCGATGCCCGCCAGATCCCAGTTCCCCGTATGGGCGACGGCCAGAATGGCGCCCTGTCCGTGTTGCAGGCGCTGGCGCAGGGCGTGCAGCGATTCGCAGTCGCAGTTGCGTTCGATCCAGCGTTCCGTGATGACCGGGGTGCGGAGAATGTCCACTATGTTGAAGGCGAGATTGCGCATGGAGATCCAGGCGATCCGGCGGATCTCGCGTTCGCGGATGGCGGGGCCCAGCACCTGCCGGATCCGGCGGCGCGCTTCGCCTACCCGGTAGCGCACGACGTAATGCGCTATGACGGCCAGAACCCATCCGATGGCCAAAGCGGCGCGATAGGGCAGGATGCAGAAACACGCCCCGATTACGCGCAACAACGCATATTCCAGCCGGTGCTTCAAACGGGGCCGGACCGTTGTGTTGGGTGTATTCATCGCGATGGCACCCTTAGCATGAATCCGTTTGGGTGAACAAGCCGCATTGTGCCC
>CAYRPR010000570.1:0-1886 GCA_964425945.1 uncultured Verrucomicrobiota bacterium
TATGTGTCCGATGGAACGAGTCCGGCAGGCGGGCTCCCTGCTGGAGCAGGGAGCTACGAAATGCGCGTCGGATGGGCGTATGCAGCGTTCGTTCATCGTTCCTACCACTCCACCTCCGAAACCGACAACGGCTTCAATCCGTCCAGGAATCTCCGGGTTTCCGCCCGATCAAACTTCTCATCGCCGGATTCGATGCAGAGGAAGAACCGGTCATCCGTGGCGCGCTCGAATCCCTTGGCGTTGAACACCGGGTGATAGGGTTCCGGCAGGCGATTCAATCCCAACAGGCCGATCAACGTGGCCAGCGCCGCCCCGAGAATCGAGCACTCAAACGTCACCGGGAAGAATGACGGCCAACTGAAGTACGGACGGCCGCCGATGTTGAGCGGATACTCGATCACCGAAACCCAGTATTGGAGCATGAACCCGCCCAGTCCGCCGAGGATCGCGCCAAGCAGCACAATGCTCGGGAGGATGGTGCGCTTGCGCCCCATGGCTTCGTACAGGCCGTGCACCGGGATCGGTGAATAACCGTCCATCTGCCTGTAGCCCGCCTCGCGAGCCTTCGCCGCCGCGTCAATCAGACGATCGGCGTCATCGAACTCGGCCATGAGACCGTATATCTCGCCCTGTGTTCTCTCCACGCTCATACTCTATCTCAGATTGGTCGATGGTTAATGAAAGAGGTTGGATATCCTATCTTCTCATCAACCATAAACCATCAACCCTTCTTCTCACCCATGCTTTTCCTTCTTATGAACAACTTCGCGTACTTCAAAGATCGAGATCATCGGGATCCAGCGGATGAACAGGAACATCGCGAAGAAGAAGAATCCGATCGTGCCGATGTAGAGGCCCCAGTCCCACTTGGTCGGGTAATACATATCCCAGGACGACGGCAGGAAATCGCGGTGCAGACTGGTAATCACGATGATAAATCGTTCGAGCCACATGCCGATGTTGATGACGATACTGATGACGAACAGGACCATCGTGTTCGTCCGGATCCGCTTGAACCAGAGCAACTGCGGCACCAGCCCATTGCAGAAAATCAAGCTCCAGAACCCGATGGCGTACGGACCGGTCATGCGATTCCACATCATGTACTGCTCGTACTCATGCGCGCTGTACCAGGCGAAGAACATCTCATTGAGATAGCCGTAGAAGACCATCAAACCCGTCGCCAGCATGATCTTGGCCATATTGTCGATGTGGCGCAGGGTGATGATGTGCTTCAGGTTGTATAGCCGTCGCACCGGAATAACCAGCGTCAGGACCATCGCGAAACCCGAGAACACCGCGCCCGCGACGAAGTACGGAGGGAAAATCGTCGTCGTCCAGCCGGGAATGATGGACACGGCGAAGTCCAGGCTGACGATACTATGCACCGAGATGACCAGCGGTGTGGACAGGCCGGCCAACAGCAGATACGCCACTTCGTACCGGTGCCAATGGACCGCCGACCCGCGCCAGCCCATCGCAAAAATGCCGTAAACCACTTTCTGTACCCGGCTCACCGCCTTGTCGCGCACCGTCGCCAGGTCCGGGATCATGCCGATATACCAGAATATGGCCGACACCGTCGCATAGGTGGACACGGCGAACACGTCCCAGACCAGCGGACTGCGGAATTGCGGCCATACGCCCAGCGTGTTGACATAGGGAAACAACCAGTACGCCAGCCAGGGACGTCCGAGGTGCAACAGCGGGAACATGCCCGCGCAGGCGACGGCAAACAGGGTCATGGCCTCCGCGAAGCGGTTGATCGACGTGCGCCATTCCTGCCGGAACAGGAACAGAATGGCCGATATCAGCGTGCCGGCATGGCCGATACCGATCCACCAGACGAAGTTGATGATGTCGAAGCCCCAGCCGACCGGGATATT
>CAYRPR010000571.1:0-1882 GCA_964425945.1 uncultured Verrucomicrobiota bacterium
CGCCATTGAGAACGGATTCACGTCCGTCATGATGGACGGGTCGCTGAAGGAGGACGGGAAGAGCCCGGGCGATTACGACTATAACGTCAAGGTCACGCGCGAGGTCGTTGAGATGGCACACCAGGCGGGTGTATCGGTCGAAGGTGAACTCGGTTGTCTGGGCTCGCTGGAAACCGGACAGGGCGAGAAGGAAGACGGGCACGGATTCGAGGGCAAGCTGGATCACAGCCAGCTCCTGACCGATCCGGATGAGGCGGAACGGTTCGTGGCGGAAACCGGCGTGGACGCGCTGGCGGTCGCCATCGGGACCAGCCACGGCGCGTACAAGTTCACGCGCAAACCCGACGGCGCGGTGCTGTCGATGGACACCATCATCAAGATCCATAAGAAACTCCCGAATACGCACCTCGTCATGCACGGGTCGTCGTCGGTGGAACAGTACCTGCAGGACATCATCAATCAGTACGGCGGCCAGCTGAAACCCACGTGGGGCGTTCCGGTCGAGGAAATTCAACTCGGCATCAAGAACGGCGTGCGCAAGATCAACGTCGATACGGATAATCGCTTGGCGATCACCGGGGCGATCCGCAAGGTGTTCGGCGAGCATCCGGAAAAGTTCGATCCGCGCGACTACCTCAAACCGGCGCGCGAGGCGATGAAGAAGGTATGCATCGATCGCATGACCGCCTTTGGACAGGCCGGCCATGCGGGGAAGATCAAACCGATCACGCTGGCGGAAATGGCCAAGCGCTATTGAAGAATGGCTAATGGTTGACGGTTGATGATGGCTGGCCGCGCGCCTTGAACAACGACGCTGACATCAGGTTCATGCAGATGGCTCTGCGCCAGGCGGAACGGGCGGCGGAAGAGGGCGAAGTTCCGGTCGGCGCGGTGATTGTTTACAATAACCGTGTCGTCGGGCAGGCCTACAACCAGGTGGAACTGCTCAAGGACCCGACCGCGCACGCGGAAATCATCGCGATCACGCAGGCCGCCAGTGCGCTGGGCGACTGGCGCCTGCTGGATACGACACTCTACGTGACGAAGGAACCCTGTCCCATGTGCGCGGGCGCCATTATCAGCGCGCGCATCCCGCGCGTGGTCTGGGGCATGAACGACCCGCAGCGCGGCGGAGCCGTATCGCGATTCAACATCCTGCAGAACGCGGACCTGAATCACCGGGCGGAGTATGTCAGCGGCGTGCTGGAAGATGAATGCAAATCGCTGATTCAGGCCTTCTTCAAAGAACGCCGGGCCACGTAATCATGGCGAAACAGGGTGTCCGCCCTTCATCGTCGCCGTGCTCCATCAGGAAGTCCACATCGGACAGGCCGTCCAGCAGAGCGCAGTGGGTCTTGTTCCACAAGATCGCGGCCCCGATCACGCGACGGTGAAACAGATCCGTCGCCCGGTCGGGGTCAATGGTTCCATCCAGATTCACGGCCAGTAGAACCGCCGGCGTGAACTCGCACGTCAGGTCCAAGACCTTCACCGATTGCCGGTAGGACAACCAGCCGGGTTGATCGGTCACGAAGACATCGCGCGTCAGAACTTCCTCGCTGATGGAAGCGGAAATGGATTCGCGCAAGGCGCTCAACTCTTCGATCGTGCGGTCCTGCTCCCGGCGATACTGCTGCGCATCCACCAGACAAACCAGCGCCAGGATGCCGCCCGCCGCCGCCCACCAGATGCGGAATCCGACCGCTGTCGGCATGCCGGGCTTCCATTTCCTGTACAGGCCTTCCGCCAGAAACGGCGCGCGCAGCACGCCGAATGCGCACAGGATCACCATCGCCGGCCCGATCGCCGTGGGCAGATGCCCCAGTCCGCCCCACCCCACGTACGGATAGAACACGGCAGACCAGAGCGGCGCGCTGACCGG
>CAYRPR010000572.1:0-1878 GCA_964425945.1 uncultured Verrucomicrobiota bacterium
GCATGAGCGCGGAGCGCCTCATGCAACAAGCGCTTTGGCGGCACGGCCTTGTGCCGCCAAAGTTTCGGCGCGCTGCTTCGCAGCTTGCTCAAGGTTTACCCTTCGACGCGCCGAAAGGCAACCCTGAGCAAGCCCCGACGCATCGGGGCGCGTCGAAGCCCGACGGGCGGATATTGCACGAGGACTCGTGCAATATCCGGGTTAGCATGACGCGAGCCGTTCTCATGGATCATGCCGAGCGGCTATTTCCCGAACAGGAACAACAGCCAGTGATCCGTATGGCGGGCCCAGGCCGCCTCGTTATGCTGGCCGTGCGGATCCTCCACGATGTTGAGATTCCGGCCATCCTGAAATCCCTTCGCGCGCAGGAGGCCCGCCATGGTGTGCAGATCCCGTGCGAGCCGCTGCTCCAGCTCGTCGCCCCTCCCGCAGTATAGATACAGCCGGATATCCGGCGCCCGCGCGGTGTTCCTCACCTGATCGCACAGGAACGGATCATCCTTGAACGCGAATGCGGAAGAGAGACAGGCCGCTCCGAAAAAAGTATCCGGATGATTCCACGCCATGTAGAAGGCCATCGTGGCGCCCAGCGAGGAACCCGCGATGGCGGTGTGGTTCCGGTCCGCGGCCGTCCGGTATTCCCCGTCGATGAAGGGTTTGAGTTCCTCCAGGAGGAATCGCTCATACGGGCCGTTCGCCTCGACCGGATTGTATTCCAGGAACCGGTCCGGCGAGCTGTACACGCCCACCACGATGATTTCCTGGAGTCGACCTTCCTCGATCAGCTTGGAGCACCACTCGTCCACCTCCCAGTCCTGGTTCCAGGTGGACGTGTTCGGGTCGAAAACCTGTTCGCCGTCCTGCATGTAGAGGACGGGGTATCTGCGTTCCTTATCCTTCTCGTACGAAGGCGGCAGCCAGACGATGACATTCCGCGCATAGCGGAGATGGCGCGACGGCACGTTGGCGTGGATGCGGTAATAGCCCTCGATATCCGGCTGGGCAATCCGATGATCCTTCCAATGATGCACGCGGTGTTTCACCGTGGCATCGTGGCTGGACTCGATGCGGTAGTTCTTCGGGACGCGCCGATCGAGGCGCGATTCCTCGGTATCCCAGGTTCCGCGCGTGATCTTGTATTCGATGATCTCGTCGGCCGGCAGGCGGGCCGTCGTCGTCCAGAGCAGATCGTCCACGCGTGTCAGCGGCATCCCGGCCGGATTCCAGCGACCCAGTCCCTCGACATTGCCGGCGATGAACACCTGTTCCCCGACGGGGAGGGGCGCCATGGTGGTGACTTCAAACGTGACGGCTCGAACAGGGCTGGCGGCGGTTATGGCTTTCATACCATCATCCTAGCGCACGGGCGCGTGCAGGTACAGGATTTTCAGGCTGATTTTCCCGCGGGGATCACGATCTCCTCGCCCCAGAAGAGCAGCTCGGACTTGATCGGCAGGCGCTTCTGGAGGTCCAGCGCCATGTCGTAGGACGCGGGAAAGAGGTCATACACATGTTCCAGTTCGGCGCAATGCTCGTAGAGAACGTGCTCCGGCCGCACCCGATCCAGCGCGCTCCGCACGGCCGTTTCCAGATCCGCGATCCGGTCGGGATGCCCGTCCTCATAGAGCGAATTGGGCGCGCGCCAGGGCAGGAAGAAGAGGGTAATCTGCCGGTTGGGCGACTTCTCGAATTCCCGGGTATAGTCGATATCGCCGCCGTGCAGGATGGTCAGGCCGGACGGCCCGGTGACTTCAAAACAGATCAGGGGCAGTTCATCATGGTGCGCGCGCCACACATGCGTGCCCGCCCGCCCGCGAATGGCCACGCCGCGCACGCGCGCGTCCCGGTCATTCGGAAGGGCGATCACCTGCGCGCGGC
>CAYRPR010000573.1:0-1873 GCA_964425945.1 uncultured Verrucomicrobiota bacterium
GCGTTTCGGTCGAAGATCCGCACGAAATGGTTGTCCTTGTGGAATTCCCGATACACGTTCAGCGCATCGTCCATGGTCACGCCGTCGTTCACCGTGCCGTACAGGCAGGACAGAATTCCCCGGCACATGGGAACAACCTGCGTTGTGAAGGTGATCCGCACCTCCTCGCCCGCCAGCCGCCGCAGTTCCTGCTCCACCTCGACCACGTGTTGATGGCCGGTCAGCCGCTACGCATTCATGTGATCGTACCGCGCCGGGTAATGAAATCCCGGATTCGGTTTCTTGCCAGCGCCCGATACCGCGCTCTTGCAGTCGCAAATGATGCTGGAGAAATCAACGAGCCCCGCGTGGACAGCCGGCGCCAGACCGAGCGTCACGCCGATGGCGAAACAGCCGACGTTGCCCACCAGCTTCACATCCGGCGTGATCTCGGACCGCCGCAGTTCAGGAAGGCCGTAGACACTTTTCGCGAGCAGGTCCGGCGCCTTGTGCTCCGTCGGCTTGCCCAGTCGCCGGGCGTACTCGGCGTAATCCGAAGGGTCCCGAAACCGGAAATCGCCGCTGTAGTCGATCACGTGCGCGCCCGCTTCGATCTCCGACCGGGCGGACTGCATGGCTACGCCGTCCGGCGTGGAGAAGAACACCACGTCGGCGGGTTCCCGCGCCTGCGGTTCATCCGGCGACCGGATCGGCAGGTCGCAAAACCCTTTCAGGTGCGGATAGAGATCGCTCATCGCCATCCCGACTTCCGTCTTGGCGACGAGGCAGGATAACTTGACTTCCGGGTGTCGCAACAGCAGTTCGGTGATACCGACTCCGCCGTACCCGCCCGCTCCTATGACTTTGACCGTGATCATGGACGCCAAACTAGACGGAGCGCCGGATAATGTCAAACCGGAGAAGAGGTTTCAGTGTTCAGTGCTCGGTGTTCAGGGAAGCGAGGTCTTAATCCTGATCTTGCTCTTAATCTTAATCTGTCAGGAGATTATGATTAGGATTAAGATTAAGAGAAAGATCCCCCTGAACACTGAAACCTGAAACCTCCCCTAATCCTTATACGGATCAAACACATCCTCGCCGGCCATGGCCACGCCGACGGGACGCAATTCGTGAACGATACGGATGGTGCCCTCATGCGCTTTGAGGACATCGGACAGGCGGCGATACGCCTGCGGCGCTTCGTCGCATCCCCCGCCCCGCAGACAGACGCCCTTCTGCCGGACCCAATCTTCCATTGCGCGCGGGGATATCCGACCCCGGCCCACGCGAACCGGACGTCCATGCCGCCATTTGACCTTGCCGGCCGCCTCGGTGCGGGACATCACACGCCCGGCGCCGTGGATCGACGAGTACAGCGCGTCGCGCGATTTCGGGGCGTCCACGCCCTCAATGATAACGGCATTGTCGCCCATACTGCCTCCGACAAACCCACGTTGACCGGGAAACGCGGGGGTCGCCCCCTTGCGCACCACCCACCAGGTACGACCTTCGTGTTCTTCCCGCCAGGCGAAATTATGATGGTTGTGGACCTCCTCCAGAATCTTCGCGCCGAGTATGC
Organism: uncultured Verrucomicrobiota bacterium; assembly: GCA_964425945.1. GTDB lineage: Bacteria > Verrucomicrobiota > Kiritimatiellia > SLAD01 > SLAD01 > CAYRPR01. Next base: position 1,559 of record CAYRPR010000573.1, read on the forward strand.
GACGCGCGACATGCCGGCACACGTACTCGCGTCCGGCATAAGCGTACAGACCAGCCAATCGCATGGCCTCAATGTAGTCGCGTCCCAGCGATGACCGCGCGTCCACCATGGCGGGCGGCACATGCATGCCATCCCGTCCGCCCGCGGCCTGCAGAAAAGCCGTGGCGGTCTTGTGACCCAACCCGCGGGATCCGAAATGGACGCCGACCCACACCCGGTCTTCCTCATCGAGGAAGATATCGACGTAATGATTGCCTCCGCCCACCGTGCCCAACTGGTCATGCGCCATCTTTTTGAGCGGTTTGACAACGGAAA
>CAYRPR010000574.1:0-1871 GCA_964425945.1 uncultured Verrucomicrobiota bacterium
CGGGCGGCGAGACCGATTTCTCCGCCGGGATCAGTTACTGGGGGGCGTTCGATGCCCGCACCCGCCTGTATTCCCCACTGTATGGTATTCTGGGCGAACAGGATCCCTACACCGTGGTCTATGCGCGGCTGACCCAGCAGATCATCCCCTCCTGGTTTCTGGCGCCCGGCATCTCACTGCGATTGGCCGAACAGGGCAACAATGAATTCAGCAATCGCGATTACCAGAACTACGACCTGTCGCTGATCTATGCGCCCAACCGCACCTTCGACGCGACCGTGACCTATGAGTACTGGAACGTGGAGGACGGCGACCGGTTCTCCGGCGTCAGCGGCGAACTCCGATACCGGCGCGGACGCGACTGGGAAATCGCCGGCGGGGCCCTGTACGCGAAATACACCTACGACACCTATACCGATTTCACGTACATCGCCAACGGCGGTCAGACGCTCCTCACCGAGGAGGGAACGGTCATTCAGGAATCGCCGTATGTGGTCACCTATTTTATCCGGGGGCGCTGGCGCGTTGCGCCGCGCCTGATTCTGCGGCTCCAGTTCGACATGGAAGACAACGACGCGATCGATGACAAATCCTACCGGGCTCGCGGCTCCATCGAGGTGAAATATTGAAGACGGGCCATCCATTTGAGAACGGCCTGGCGGTCGTCGCCCTGCTTCTGGTCATCACCCTTGCGGCCGGGTGCCGGAAGGACCAGGAAGCCGTCTTGAATTTCAGCCATAATCTGCATGTGGATGAATTCTCCATGAGCTGTGCGGAGTGCCACGGCAAAGCGCTGGACGGACGCTTCATGCGCCCCTCGCATACCACGTGCGCCGACTGTCACGACGATTGGATCGACACCAAGAAGATTTCCGAGACCACCTGCGGTCAGTGCCACAAATTCCGCGATCTCGATGTGCTGGCCTCTCTGAACTCGCCCGAGCCTTCCAGGCCCGAGGCGGGCGCGTTCGTCCACACAGACGCGCTGAAGGATCGATGCGCGGATTGTCATGGGAATATCCTGGATCAGACCCTGACGCAGGTTCCGAAACTGACGAGAGCCGCAGTCGTGGGGATTCGGAATGACGCCCACCGGTGGCGGATGGATTGCACGGCCTGCCACGTGGACATGAATCGCGATACGGCGCCGCCGAATCATGATATCAACTGGATGCGGCGTCACGGCGATCAGGGAATCCAGCCGGACAACGTGTGCGGCATGTGCCATGCGGAACAATCCTGCCGCGAATGCCACCAGGAGATGATGCCGGCGTCGCACAATGTTCTGTGGCGCCGCAAGACGCACGGCATTCGGGCGGCGTGGGACCGCGAACGCTGTATGGTGTGTCACCAGGTGGATTCCTGCAACGCCTGCCATGCCGAGGTCCGGCCGGACTCGCATAACGCGACCTGGCGAAACACCCACTGCAACCAATGCCACATGAGCGCCGCCTCGGGCACCGGCTGTGCTTTCTGCCATCAAGGTGGCCTTGCCGACCACCCCAATCCGCATCAAGCGCACTGGCGTTCAACGCATTGCAATAACTGTCATCAGGGATCCACCGTACAAGGCGTCTCCTGTGCCGCATGTCACGGAGGCGACCTGCTCGCCAATCACCCGAATCCGCATCCGGCGGGCTATTCCAAAACCCATTGCGGCAATTGCCATGCGAGCGGAACGCTTCAAGGTGCCCGTTGTACAAGCTGTCACGGAAGCAACCTGATGTCCGATCATCCGAACCCGCACCCCGCGCACTTCCAGAAGACGCACTGTAACAACTGCCATCTCGGTTCCACCGTACAGGGCGTCTCCTGCGCGGCCTGTCACGGGCGATTCATCAGCAATCATCCGAACCCGCACCCCGCCAACT
>CAYRPR010000575.1:0-1858 GCA_964425945.1 uncultured Verrucomicrobiota bacterium
ACCTCATACACACGTTCCTCAAGGGGCGGAATGCTATGGCCGGGGCGTCATTCTGTATAGCTTGGGGAATTTCGTACTGGATTGCAGGGAGTCAGGACATCAGAACGAAGGGGCGACCGCCGAGGTGATGCTGGACAAGGCCGGGGTGGCGGGTGTGAATCTGCATTTTCATGCCATCACACCGGATGGGCTCCACGTCATGAGCGGAGATGAGCGCGAATCCATGCTGAAGTTGATGGCGACTCTGTCGGATTTCTGCTCCGACGATAGCGCGGTGACCTCGCTGTGGGACGCCTATGCGGACCACTGGCTTCGGCGCGAGGCATCCCGTGAATTGGCCGGCAGTGCGGCGCTCCTGTCTTCCGAGCAGGATCTGACTTGGACGCTCTTGCGGAAATTGGAGGAGCAATCCGGAGGATCGTGGCGATATCGATTGGGGCTGCGATGTATTCCGTATCTGGTGCGGAAAATAGCCGGTCGAACGGGGGACGAAACCGTGGCTCCGCAATCGACCTTGTTTCAGCGGGGTGTGATGCGAACCCGGAATCGGCTGGCGACTATGGCTCATCGGGACCTCCATCTACATGCTTTCAAACGTGCCGCGGAGCAGAAGACCGGCCACGCGGACAAATGGGCGATAGATTTTCTGGATTATTGGTTTTCGTATCGCCACAAGGGACCGTGATGCCTCCTGCCGTATCCGTTATCATCGGCACATACAACTGCGCCGACTTTCTGCCCGGACTGTGGGCCTGTCTGGATGCACAGACGTTCCGTGACTTCGAGGTCATCGTGGTGGATGACGCCTCCGACGACGGGAAAACGGTTGCGGCGCTGGAGGCGATGGGCGACCGCATCCGCCTGATTCGGCGGTCCGTGAACTCGCGAACATGCGAATTGCCGCGGTATCAGGGGGCCAAAGCCGCACGGGCGGACCTGTGCGCCTTTCTGGATGCGGACGATCGGTGGGATCCGGATTTCCTTGCTCGCAGCGTGACGTACCTGCGGGACCATCCCGAGGCGTCGCTAGTGCATACGTATGTGCGGGTCGTGGACGCGGACAACCGGGTTCAGCGGATTCGGCATGAGGGAATCATGCCGGAAGGAGATCGGTTGCCGCGGGCGCTTCTGGAGCATTGTTATATCACCATCAGCGCCGTGGTCGCACGCAAGGCCATTTGGCTGGATGCGATGCCGGAGAAGGAGATCACGGATTTCGGCATGGACCAGGACTTCTTTGTCCAGATTGCCAGGAAGCATCTCATCGGTTTTATCCCGGAGGTGCTGGCCTCTTATCGCCGTTCGGACGCCAGTATCAGCGTAAGGAAATGGAAGCGCGTGCCGCGGAATATCAATACGCTGGAACGAATCCGACATAAACGCATGTGGGAAGGAATTGTATCGGAGAAGGAGATGGCGGACATCGTGCAGAATGCGTATCGGGAGAATGCGGATTACTGGCGCTATGCGCATTCTTGGCGACGTTATCTGTGGTTTGTGATCGCGGCGACGATCAGCCGGTGGCGGAGTTGATTCGCCGCCGCCCGTCGGACAAGGCGGGGCTGTGTGTGTCGAGGCTGAATTGCATGTAGCGATCGATCTGATAGACCCCATACCCTTTGTAGGTGCCGGCGCCCGGGTAGAACGTCATCTCACCGGCCACAATACGCTGATCCACGTTGTACAGATCGATCCGAACGTACTTGAAACCCGATGCGAGTTTTTCCGCCACCTCAATCATTTCTGCGAGGTTTGGCGGCGCCGCCGGAGGGACTTCCAGCCGATTGAAAGGGATGTAGAGGTGAATCGGCCATGGAATCCAATCGGGTGACAATATGCTTTCCGTGGGTTCCGCCGT
>CAYRPR010000576.1:0-1853 GCA_964425945.1 uncultured Verrucomicrobiota bacterium
CTCCGGCTGGCTGTGCGGAGCAAGGTCATGGTCATTACCGGCGGGCCCGGCGTCGGCAAAACGACGCTGGTGGATTCCATCCTGAAGATTTTCCGGGCCAAGAAACTGAAGGTCGTGCTCTGCGCGCCAACCGGCCGCGCGGCCAAGCGCATGAGCGAAACCACCGGCATCGTCGCCAAGACCATTCACCGCCTGCTCGAATACGATCCGGCGAACGGCCAGTTCAAACATAACGAAAACAGGAAACTCGGCGGCGACGTATTCGTCGTGGATGAGGCGAGCATGATCGACGTCGTGCTGGCGTATCAGCTCATCCGCGCCATTCCGCGCCACGCGGCCGTGATCTGGGTCGGCGACGTGGATCAGCTCCCGTCGGTGGGGCCCGGTTGCGTATTGCGCGATCTGATCGAGTCCGGCGTGTTCCCCGTCTGCCGCCTGACCGAAGTGTTCCGCCAGGCGGCGCAGAGCGCGATCATCACCAACGCGCACCGGATCAACCGGGGCGCAATGCCGGAATATCCCGATCTCAAGGCGGGCACCCTGCCGGACAGCGATTTCTATTTCGTGGCGGTCGACGATCCCCAACCGGCGGCGGAACGCATCGTGAAGCTCGTGAAGGAGTCGTTGCCGCGCCGGTTCGGATTCAACCCCAAGGAACACATCCAGGTCATCACCCCCATGCAACGGGGCGAACTCGGCGCACGGGCGCTGAACCAGATGCTCCAGCAGGCGCTCAATCCCGGCGGCGACTATGTCGAACGCTTCGGCTACCGATACCGCGTCGGCGACAAGGTCATGCAGACCCAGAACGATTACCAGAAGGACATTTTCAACGGCGATATTGGGTTCATCACGGCGATCCGGCCCGAGGAGCGCGAACTGGCCGTCCGCTACGACGGGCGCGAGGTCATCTACGATTTTCAGGAACTGGACGAACTGGTCCTGTCCTATGCCATCACCATCCACAAGAGCCAGGGCAGTGAATATCCCTGCGTGGTCGTGCCGATCCACACCCAGCATTACATTCTGCTACAGCGCAACTTGCTCTATACGGCCGTCACGCGGGGGCGTAAAATGGTGGTACTGGTCGGCACCGCGAAGGCCATGGCCATAGCCGTCCGGAATGCGGACACACGAAGGCGAATTACGAGATTGAAAAACCGGCTCATGGGCGCTATGCTGCCATCGTAGTGAGGATCAGCCATGAAGATTACGCAGAATCGTTTTGACCAGGTGACGACCCTCAAGCTGGAGGGTCGGCTGGATGCCAACTCGACCCCGGCTTTTCAGGAGCAGTTCCTCGAGCTGGTGGAGGAATCGAACGACAAGGTTCTGCTTGATTTGAGCGATCTCGAATTCATCGCGAGCAGCGGCTTGCGGACGATGATTCTCGGCGGCAAGCGCGCCCTGGAACGGCACAAGGGCAAGATATCGCTGTGCGCCGTTCGCCCGGAAGTGATGGAAGTTATCGAGATGCTGGGCTTCGCCGGCTACTTCGACATCTACGCAACGCACGACGAAGCGCTTGCGGCTTTGAAGTAGCCACACGCCCCCTTCTTCCCCGTCCTCTCCCCGCGCTCCGTACGAAAGGGATTGCGGACTTGTTTAAGTCCGCAATCTATTGTGAACAGCGCGCGCCGGACGAGGCGATCCGAATGGGACCGGAATCAGCGCGCGAACAGGCCCGCGTTCAAGGCGATCAGAATCGCCGCGACCTGCTGGGCGATGGCGCCCAGGAGAATGTCGATGCGCCCCATGGCGGCGAGTACGATCAAACCCAACCCGATCAGGCAGGCCAGCGTGATGTTGACCTTGACGTTGAGCACCGCCGCAAAGCTGAGCTCCGAGGGCGT
>CAYRPR010000577.1:0-1852 GCA_964425945.1 uncultured Verrucomicrobiota bacterium
CAGCCATCGGCCCAGCGCCTGGCCGAATACGGCAAGCTGGTCGCCAGTCGTAAGACGATCGAATCCGAACTGGCGCGATGGCGGGACCAGCCGGCCGAGACCAAGGACGGGTACGTCATGCTGTTGTCGGCGAATATCGAGCTGCCTGACGACGCGATGGCCGTGCGGGAAAACGGCGCGCAGGGCGTCGGCCTGTTCCGCACGGAGTTTCTGTACCTCGCGCGCGATTATCTGCCCGACGAGGAAGAACAGTTCCGGGCCTACAGTGCCGTAGCGGAGAAGCTGGCCCCGGACCCGGTGATCGTACGCAGTATCGATCTCGGGGGCGACAAGTTTCTGTCGCATATTCGCACGCCCAACGAGCTGAACCCATTCATGGGATGGCGCGCGATCCGGTTCTGTCTGGCCCAGCCGGCCATTTTCAAAACCCAGCTGCGCGCGATCCTGCGCGCCAGCCGGAACGAGAACGTCAAACTGATGTATCCGATGATCAGTAACGTGGACGAGGTAATCCAGGCCAATGCGCTCCTGAGCGAAGCCAAGGAGGAATTGCGCCGCGAGGGGATCCCGTTCAACGAGGACATGCCGGTGGGCGTCATGATCGAGGTCCCGTCGGCGGCCCTGACGGCCAACCTGATCGCGCCGCATGTGCATTTTTTCAGCATAGGGACCAACGATCTCGTGCAATACACGCTGGCGGTCGACCGGGTCAATGAGCGCATTGCGTACCTCTACGAGCCGACGCATCCGGCCATTATCAAGTTGATAAAAAACACGATCGATGTGGGACACCAGCACGGTATATGGACCGGTATATGCGGCGAAATGGCCGGAAATCCGCTGATGGTGCCCCCCCTTATCGGGTAGGGAGCCGACGAGTTAAGTGTGAGCCCCTCCGCCGTCCCGCTGGTCAAGGATGTCATACGGAATATCCGCTATTCGCAGGCCGAAGAACTGGCCGCGGCCGCCCTGACCTCGGAATCGCCTGCGGAAGTTCTTGATCTTTGTCGCGATTTAACGCAAAAGATTGCGCCTGAAATCCTCCAATTGGTCTGAGAAAGCGGAAAAAACAAAGGGGAATCCTATGTCGAGAGGTACGTATCTGTTCACGTCCGAGTCCGTCACCGAGGGGCATCCGGACAAAATGTGTGACGGCATCTCGGATGCCATCCTGGACGCGTTGCTGGCGCGGGACAAGCACAGCCGGGTCGCCTGTGAAACGCTGGTCAAGACCGGCATGGTCGTTGTGGCGGGCGAAATCACGACCCATGCCACCGTCAACTACGCCGATATCGTCCGCGACAAGGTGGCCCGGATCGGATACACCAGCTCCGGCATGGGGTTCGACGCCAATACCTGCGCCGTTCTCGTGGCGCTCGACCGGCAGTCGCCGGACATTTCGCAGGGCGTGGACGCCAAGAAGGCCGCCGGCAAGGCCACGGCGGAGCAGGGCGCCGGCGATCAGGGGATGATGTTCGGATACGCCTGTGACGAAACGAAGGAGTTGATGCCGGCGCCGATCATGCTGTCGCATCGGCTGACCCGCGCGCTGGCCAAGGCGCGTCGGTCGAAGAAGATTCCGTTCCTGCGTCCCGACGGGAAATCGCAGGTCTCGATCGTCTACGAGAACGACAAGCCCGTCCGGGTGGATACCGTCGTCATTTCCACCCAGCATGATCCCGACGTGACGCACAAAAAACTGAAGGATGCGATCGTCGACGAGATTATCAGGAAGACCATCCCGTCCAAACTGATTGACCGCAAGACCCGATACCTGGTCAATCCGACCGGGCGTTTCGTCGTCGGCGGACCGCAGGGCGACTGCGGACTCACGGGTCGCAAGATCATCGTG
>CAYRPR010000578.1:0-1842 GCA_964425945.1 uncultured Verrucomicrobiota bacterium
GCCCCTGCCGAAGGTCAAGCTCTTCGGCCTCGCGATCATGGGATTCGGCTTGCTGTTCCTCGGCATGGATATCATGAGCGACGCGATCAAACCGCATCGGGACACGCTGCAACCCCTGCTGACGACCTTCTCCGCGGACTCGCTCGGAGGTCTCCTGTTCGGCGTCCTGATCGTGACGCTGATCACGGCGGTCATTCAAAGCAGTGGCGCGACCATCGGCATGTGTTTTGCCCTGATTCAGGCCGGCGTCTTCACGTCGCTGGAACAGGTATTCCCGATCATCCTTGGCGCGCATATCGGCACCTGCGCGACCGCCCTGCTCGGCAGTATCGGCGCCAACATCGAAGCGCGCCGCGTGGCCTTTGCCCACCTTTTCTTCAATCTCTTCAACGTCTTCGCCGCGATTCTGGCCAAGGGATTCTTCCTGTGGCTCATCCCGATGACGTCGGCCAATCTGGTCCGCCAGGCCGCCAACCTGCACACGGCCGTCATGCTGATCGCCGCCGCGATCGTATTGCCGTTCACGCCGTGGTTCGGGCGACTGGTCACGCGCGTCGTACGAAGCAGGAAACCGATGCCGCAGGCCAGCTTTCTCGATGACAAACTCCTCGAATACCCCGAGCGCGCCCTGGCCGCCTGCATCCGCGAACTGCAGCGGGTGGCCAAGATCTGCGCGCGCAGTCTGCGCCTGACGGCCGACGTGATCCTCTTCGTCGTCGATCGCAAGAAGGTGCAGGAAATCAAAATGAACGAAAAGATCGTGGACGAGATCAAGGTCGCCATGCGCGAATACCTCGCGGCGATGACGACCAGCTATCTCTCCCGGCGCCAGGCCATCCTGATCCAGCATATCGACCGATGCATCATCGACATGGAGCGTATCGGCGATCATATCGACGCGATCTGCGACCTGTCCCTTCGCCGGAAATCCATTCCGGAAGCCTGGGTCGACCGGCAATCGCTCGACATGCTGTTCGCGCTGTACGAGAAATCACTGACGGTGTTCAAGCTCGTCATCGAATCGCTGGACCCGGACCGCGAGGATTTCCAGGACATGGCGGCCCGGATCCTGCAGGCGAGGGATGACTACGTGCAGCACAGCATTGACACCAAGTCGGCCTTCACCGACAAGGTCGCCAAGCGGACCATCACGCCGCTGGCCGGGATGTTTTTCAGCGAATATGTGGCCGCGCTGGACCGCATCGTGAAACATTCCAAGACCATCGCGCTCGCCGAAAAACAGCCGCAGTTCTGGATCAAGCGCAAGAAACTCGACCGGCACGCGACCGAAGCGCCGGCGATCGAGCCCCCCACCCTGGTCGATCCGAACGACTACCTGGACCGGTTGCAGAAGGAAGATTACCTGTAGTCGATCACCCACCCCTTAATCCCCTCCAAGGAGGGGAAAGAACATCTTAATTACTCCCCTCCCTGGAGGGGACGGGGGTGGGTTGAATTTGCCTGCTGGGCAGGTTAGCGGGACTGGCGTTTCGCGCGTGGTTTCGGTTCCGGCTTCTCTTCCGGTTCCTCGGGTTCCACCGGTTCGGGCGCGGCGGGTTCCTCGTCCGAAACCGCCGGCGCCGGTTCTTCCGGAATGACCTCGATCGGTTGCTCCTCGACAGCCGCCTCTTCCGGCGCCCCGGCGGGCTTCTCATTCAATTCCGTGATGCTCTTCTTGAGCTCGAAGGGCGCGGCGACCTCCGGCTCGCCTGAACCGCGATCAATCGGCCAGCCGCCCATGCCGAAATAGAATCCGAAACCCAGCACGGCGATGGTGATTACGACCAGCGTACTGATGAGATAAACCAGGCGCCTTTCGGATCGATCCACAATCTGCCGCAG
>CAYRPR010000579.1:0-214 GCA_964425945.1 uncultured Verrucomicrobiota bacterium
CTCGCCGGTGGATCGCATCCTGCTGTTCTGCTACCATTACGACCCGGAGTCGGGCAAGTACGGCCTCCTGATTCATCGGGTCATTAATACCGCGTGTATCACGACCGCGAGTATATTGGGCCTCTTTCTGGTCGTGATGTACAAACGGGAACACCGCAAGAAATCATGAACACTGGGATACCGCTATTTCCGGAACAAGCGTCGAGCCTCGCGC
>CAYRPR010000579.1:224-1829 GCA_964425945.1 uncultured Verrucomicrobiota bacterium
CTTCTTCACCATCCTCATTGTCGGCGTGCTGATCTTCTTCATTGTCCGGTACAAGAGACGCTCGGATGCGGACCGGCCGGAGGAAGTACACGGAAACACCCTGTTGGAAATCACGTGGTCGGTGATTCCACTGCTTCTGACGATGGTTATGTTCGGCTGGGGTGTCAGTGTGTTCTACAAAAAGTATCGTCCTCCGGCCGATGCGATGGAGATACTCGTAACCGGCAAGCAGTGGATGTGGAAACTGCAGCATCCCGGCGGCCGGAGCGAGATCAACGAACTGCATGTTCCGCTCGGGCAGCCGGTCAAGCTGACCATGACCTCCGAGGACGTGATCCATAGCTTCTACATCCCGGCATTCCGTGTCAAAAGCGATGTCCTGCCGGGCCGATACACCACGCTCTGGTTCAAGCCGACGAAGCTGGGTCGATACCACCTGTTCTGCGCGGAGTATTGCGGTACGGAGCATTCGCGCATGCGCGGTTCGGTGTATGTGCTCACGCCGCATGACTATGAGCGATGGGCGTCCGGGGTCGCCGCGGCGGCGGATGTGATGGAGACGCCCGTGGCGGCGGGCGAGCGCTTGTTCACGCAGTTGGGGTGCGTGACCTGTCACGCCGGGGTCTCCGGGGCGCTGGGCCCGAGTCTGGCCGGCCTGTACGGGCACGAGGTGACGCTGAACGATGGCTCCGTGGTCGTTGCCGACGACGATTATGTCCGCGAATCCATATTGCAGCCCAACGCGAAAGTGGTGGAGGGCTTCCAGCCGATCATGCCGACGTTTCGCGGGCTGGTCAACGAGACGCAGATGATGCAGATTCTGTCCTATATCAAATCGCTGTCGGATAGCGCCGACGCCGGGAGTACGCCATGAGCCGTTCAAACGGTCCCAGGAATTATCTGAACGCCGGTCATACGGTGCCATCGTGGCTGTTTACGCTGGATCATAAGCGGATCGGGATTCTGTATCTCGTGTCCATCACCTTCTTTTTCATCCTGGGCGGTCTGGCCGCGACATTGTTCCGCTTGGAACTGATGACGCCCGAGCCGAGCCTGGTCCAGCACGACATGTACAACCGCCTGTTCACAATGCACGGCGTGACGATGGTCTTTTTCTTCCTGATCCCGTCCATCCCGGCGGTATTGGGCAATTTCTTCGTTCCGATCATGATCGGCGCGCGGGACATGGCCTTTCCGCGGATCAATCTGCTGAGCTGGTACCTGTTCATCATCGGCGGCACGCTCGGATTTATCGCGCTGGTGTTCGGCGGAGTGGATACGGGGTGGACGTTCTACACGCCGTATAGTTCGACCTATGCCAATTCGAACGTGATCCTGGTGGCGCTGGGTATCTTCATTGCCGGATTCGCCTCGATCCTGACCGGATTGAACTTCATTGTGACTGTGCACAAGATGCGCGCGCCGGGACTGACCTGGTTTCGCCTGCCGCTCTTTATCTGGGCGAACTACGCGACGGCGCTCATTATGATCCTCGGCACGCCCGTGGTGGCCATCACAATTGTGCTGGTCGGCGTCGAGCGCGCGTTCGGGGTGGGCATCTTCGACCCGGCGCTGGGCGGCGACCCGATCCTGTTCCAGCACCTG
>CAYRPR010000580.1:0-1805 GCA_964425945.1 uncultured Verrucomicrobiota bacterium
GCGCCCGGGGCGAGGCCCAGCGCATCATCCTCGAGGCCGAAGGATTTCGACAGCGTCGCGTCAATGTGGCCCGGGGCGAAGCGCAACGTTTTGTCGATATGTTGAGGACCTATGAACAGTCGCCCGACGTGACGCGTCAACGCCTGTATCTGGAGACCATGGAACGCCGCCTGCCGGAATTGCGGGACGTGGTTATCGTGGATTCCGATGTGCAGACCATTCTTCCGCACATGAATGTGAAATCGCTGAATCTCCCGGCACCGACGCGATGAAGACGAACGAGATACATACAGCGCAGAGCCGGTCCGGGGCCTCCATCCCCATCCTGCTGGCCGTCATCGGCGCCGCGGCCGGCTTTATCGCGTACAACTCGCTGTACACGGTCAATGAGTGGGAGCAGGCCATTGTGGTCCAGTTCGGCGAGATCATCGGCGATCCCGTGACCGAGGCCGGTCTGCACTTCAAGCGCCCGTTTATTCAGCAGGTCTACCGGTTTGACCGGCGGTTGCTGCGCTGGGATGGCAAGGAAACCACGACCATCACGAAGGACCGCAAGACCGTGGTTGTTAATGTGACCGCTCGGTGGCGGATCAACGACGCGCGACGATTTCTTGAGTCGGTCCGCTCGCCGGAGCTCGCCGCAACCCGTCTGAACGGCATCATCGAGGGCGCCGTGAAGGACGAGATCGCGAAATACGATCTGTATGAGGTGGTGCGGAGCAGCAACTTGATTCTTGAAACGCCGGAGGATCACCTCGGCTCCGCCTTGCTGACCGAGGAGGGGGATGCCGCTGATTTGGAGGAACTGGATCTGACATCGCTGGGTGGAACCGTGCCGCCTTTGCGGCAGGATGGTCGCGGCCGCTATCAGGCCGGCCGGCCGATTGTTATGGCCGGCATCCTGAAGGAAGCCCGCTCGCGACTTGACCAGATCGGCCTGGGTATCCACCTCGAAGACGTGCTGATCAAGCAGTTGAATTACAGCGCCGCCATCGAGGCCAACGTCTATGCCCAGATGAATGCCGAACTACAGAAGATCTCGGCGGGATTCCGTTCGATCGGCCGGCAACGCGCGGAAGAGAAGCTGGGCGAAATGGAGCGCGAATTGGCGACCATCCAAAGCCAGGCGGTCGAGCAGTCCGAACGCATCCGCGGCGAGGCGGAAGCCGAGGCCATCCGGATTTATGCGGAAGCGTACAATCAGGATCCTGAATTCTATCGCTTCCTCCGTACCCTGCAGTCGTACGAACGCATCCTGGGACCCAACAGCACCGTGCTGATCGGATCGGACAGCCCGCTGTACGAGTTGTTCAAGAAGGTGGAATAAAGGTTTCAGGTTTCAGTGTTCGGTGTTCAGGGAAGAGGTCGGTTGTTCCTCTTCGTAATCTTCATCTTCATCCTAAGCTCAATCTCCCCGGATAGATTATGATTAAGATCAAGATCGGGATTAAGATTCTTGCCTGAACACTGAACACCGAACACTGAAACCGCCTACATCCCCAATGCCATCTGCAGGGCAATCAGGCTGTAGGCCGTAACCAGCACTTTGTCGGATTCCCAGTACCGGCCGACCTCGTTCATCCAATAGACGCTACCGTCGGTTTCGGTTCGCTGGACGCTCAGGAGTTTCTCGATCACCTCGCGACGCCATTGAAGCGGGGGATTGTCCTCTCGCGGGATAACCTCCTGGCCGTAGGCGGACAAACCCTTCGTGAGCACGTTGAGGTAATAGTAGAGTCCTTCCAGGCCCGCTCCCGGGTTTTCATCCAATGTCCAGTTCCGCATGGCCCAGTCAAAGGCGGAGC
>CAYRPR010000581.1:0-239 GCA_964425945.1 uncultured Verrucomicrobiota bacterium
ACGGAAGCCACGAGCTGGGAACACGGCACCTTCCTCGGCGCCGTGATGTCGTCCGAGATGACCGCCGCCGCCGCCGGCACCGTCGGCAAAGTGCGTCGCGATCCGATGGCCATGCTGCCGTTCTGCGGCTATCACATGGGCGACTACCTCGCGCATTGGATCAAGATCGGCCGGAAGGCGGATCCGGTCAAACTTCCGAAGATCTACTATGTGAACTGGTTCCGCAAGAGCGCGGAAGG
>CAYRPR010000581.1:249-1800 GCA_964425945.1 uncultured Verrucomicrobiota bacterium
AGACAACATCCGCGTGCTGGAATGGATATTCGCCCGGTGCAACAACACCGCGGGCGCGGTGGAAACGCCGTTCGGCAACGCTCCGGACCGGAACGACCTCGACCTGAACGGCCTGAATATCTCGTCGTCCGATCTCGATGTCCTGCTTCGGGCGGATGAGAAGGCGCTTCTGGATGAAATCCCGGATATGCGCAATCACCTCGCCCAGTTCGGCGACAAACTGCCCAGGGAACTGTCCGCGGAGTTGGACAGACTGGAAAAACGGCTGAAGGACTCCTGACCCATCCGTTCGGCGACCGGATTGCCACGGTCCGTTCGTTCTGCTACGGTGCGGAACATGAAGGCCGTCTTTCTCGGGCGCAGGGACTGGGCGAACACGAGCAACGCCATCGCCCGCGCCATCAACCGCGCGGGCGGCATGCTGACGGCGCGCGCCGTGACCCTGCTCCCGCATCCGTTCGGATATCCGGAAGACGTCGTCATCGAACGGGACGGCGAGACGAACGCGCGCGAGGCGCTGGACGGTGCGGATTGGGTGATCCAGTCCGGCGACGGCGCGTACAGCGTCTTCGATCGCCTGATGCGACAGTTGGGCGTGGATCGCCGGAAAGTCCGGCTGGCCACCCGGCATTCCGGATCGAGATATCGTAATGATCCCGCGCTCTGTGATCGCCTGGATCGCGAGTGGGGGTTTGAGCGGCGTTTCATGGCGTGCGATCTGTACCGGTTCGTCTTGGACGACCCGCGCGCGCGGGTATTCCTGAACCCTCCTCTGAATAGGGCCACCGCGATTCGGCCGGTTCCGGGCGCCGTGCGCATCTGCCATACGCCGTCCAACCGCGAGATCAAGGGCACCGATGTGATTCTGGAGGCGATCCAGTCATTGCGGAATCACGGCTTGCCATTTGATTTCGAGATGATCGAGAAGGTCGGCTACAGCGAATGCGCCCGGCGGCGATCGACCTGTCACATCCTGGTGGATCAGTTCTTTCCCCCTGTGGGCGGCTTCGGCGCGGCCGCCACGGAGGCCCTATCGGACGGGCTGGCGGTGGTGTCGCACTGCGGCCATGTCGTTCCGGACGTGGAGAAGTGGCTGCCCCTGCCGCCGATTGTCCGCGTCGAAACACCGGCCGATCTTCGGCGCGCAATACGCGCATTGATTGAGGAACCGGAGCGACTGCGCGACGCGCGCGTGCGCAGTCTCGCCTGGGCCCGCCGGGTCTTATCACCCGAATTCACGCACGACTACTGGTTGCGACATTTGAGCTTCGAGGGTGCACCATGAGCGTGCGCATACGATGTGTCGTTGGATGCCTCCTCGCGCAGGGAATCGGGGCGCTGTTCGCCCCGGCCCAATCCGGTGGAATCTCGTTCGAGCGCAATCATATTCAGCTTCCCGACGAGGGTCTGCGCATGATGATCCTGCGCGGCGCCAAGCCCGACGCCCTGCGTCCGCCCACAACGTATCACTACCGCACCGCGCAGGGCGAGTCTTTCGAGATGTACACCCCGCGCGACCTCTGGTTTCCGTCCCAGTATCGCGGCCTCTGG
>CAYRPR010000582.1:0-1795 GCA_964425945.1 uncultured Verrucomicrobiota bacterium
GTGCGGGTGAGCAGATGTCCGGCGAGGAGGTCGGCGCCGTTGCGGTTGAGGTGTATGCCGTCGCCCGCACGGATATCCAGGGGCATGCCGTTGGCCTGAATGATGTACGGACTGTAGGTTCCGGGGGTTCGGCTCAACAGCCCGCGGGATTCCTCAAAGGTCACGTGCGGTCGTTTCGCCGCTTCCTGTCGCACCAGACCGTTGATCTTCATGACGTCGGTCTGCAGGCGCGCGTCGCGCATGTCGGGCAATTCCACCCAGACGACCTTTTGCGCGCCGCCGCGGATCATGATGTCCATTGCTTCGCCCGCGCGCCGCGCATATTCGGTTGACCAGGCCGGATCATCGGGGCGTACCGTGCCGATCCCGCTGACCAGCATGGGCTGGTTGTCGTTGGCGCCCATCATGATGATCACGATGCCGGGTTTCTGTTCGGCGACCAGTTTCTCCATCTGGCCGTGCCAGTCAAAGAGATCCATGCGCGCGAGGCCGGTGCCGATGGATGTATGGGCAAATGCGGTGACGTTGTCACGGCGCCCGATCTGTCGTTCCAGGGAACGCGCCACGATGTGCATGATGGAATCGCCCAGAATGAGGACGTGGGTGTCGGCGAAGGTCGTATGCGCGCCCAGCAGGGCGCCCAGCATCCCGATGTAGAGCATTTTCCGCATGGTCATTCTTCCGTATGTAACCTTTGTTCCAGCCAGAGGCGCGGCTGACTCAAGCGCACGTGACGGACAGTATACGCCAACGGGCGCGTGATGGCAACACAGGCGTCGCGCCAGGCGCCGTACGGCATCAGTTTCGCCTGCTCGTGGAGGTGTTCGCCGTTCAGCAGGGCGGCGATCACATAGAACAGGATGAGCGCGCGCGTGACCCGGGACGGTCTGACGCCTGCGTGGTCGTTCGCCCGCGCTTCTCCGATGTCCAGATATCGTTTTGTTTCGTTCATGTCAGAATTGGAAATAGATGAACGGCGCCACACCTTTCGGGCCCAGGGCCAGGATGACGGTGAGGACCAGCGCGGCGGCGGCGCCCTGCCAGGCCGGATGCCAGGTCATATACCGGTCCCACAGCCGGCGGAAGCGATCGCCATCGAACAACTGGGTTAATACGCCGACGATGATGACCAGTAGAACGGGGCCGGTGACCCGCGTCGGCGCGTCCCAGTGCGTCAGCCGCATGATCATCGTCGCGGCATCGGCGAAGGTTTCCGAGCGGAAAAAAAGCCACGACAGACACACGAGGTGAAACACCCAGACCATCTTCAGAACACGCAGCGGGGTGAATTCCTTCGTTTCCGCCTTGCGGTTGATGCCCCGAAGATTATCGACGACGCGTTCGATCATCAGATACGCCCCGTGCAGGACGCCCCATGCGACGAAGGTCCAGGCCGCGCCGTGCCACAGTCCGCCCAGCAGAAAGGTCAGGAACAGATTGCGATACGTGCGCGCGCTTGTGTGGCGGGAACCGCCCAGCGGGATGTAGAGGTAATCGCGCAGCCACGTGGACAGCGAGATATGCCAGCGCCGCCAGAACTCCTGGATCGAGGTGGCGAAGTAGGGGGCGTTGAAATTGAGCGGGAAATGGAATCCGAGCAGCAGCGCGATGCCGATGGCGATGTCGGAATACGCCGAGAAATCGCAGTAGATCTGGACGGCGTATCCGTAGACGCCGACCAGCGTGTCGAGCGCGCCGTAGGCGGCCGGGTTCGAGAAGACCGGGTCCACGATCTGCTCGGCGAGATAGTTCGCGACCACGATCTTCTTGAAGAGACCGATCAGGATCAGGACCG
>CAYRPR010000583.1:0-1795 GCA_964425945.1 uncultured Verrucomicrobiota bacterium
CGCGCGCAGGCGGTAATACGATCGCTCGTGGACATCGGTCACCATCTCATTCGTGAGCGCTGTCGGCGGAAGATTGGTGAACAGCACGAACCACTCGGCCGGCGTCGCGTCGAGCTGGTGCGTCCATTCGAGATATTGCACCGCCGTCTGGCCGCCTTGCCATCGCACCATGATGCCCTGTTCGCTCATCTCCGGATGGAACAACCGCAACACCGACGCGGCGTCCTGCGGCAACGTGCCGGCAATCAACTCGTCGAGATTGGTAAACCCGTCGCTATCCGGATCGTCATCGGCATCGTATTCGATCGTATCCAGGTGCCGCAGTTCCCACGCATCCGGCAAGTCGTCGAGATCGCTGTCGCCGGTAATCTCCAGCGCGCCGCGACTGGGCGGATCGAGAAACAGTTCCCCGTTGAAATCGCGTGGCGTGAGCGCGGGACCGATCCCGTTGGTCGCCGCGGGACTGGCCAGCGTGATGGCGTAATCGCCGAGTGCCGGCGCGGCCAGCAACGGATCGACGCCCGCGATCTGCCCGGTCACCGTGCCCGGCAGGGACGGAGCCGATGCCGGCGGATCATCGTGCGCGTACCACAGGTTATGGGCAAACAGGAACGAATCCGGATCGGTATCGGGCCCGATATTGACGTGCGTGGAGAGCAGGCCCCGGTTGTAATACACGATGTTGTTGTCGAAATGATTGTCGCCGCAAGGAAGGAACTCGTAGTCGTCCGTGGACGTTGTTTCCTGCAGGATGCGCAGAACCCAGCGGCCGGGATCATGAATGGTATTGTTCGCCACTACGCTGTCCACGCACCCGACAAACGCCACCGAGGACGTGCAACCCTGGAAAAAGTTGGCGAGGACGCGGATATTCGACGCCTCGTAGTTCGACTCGATTTCCGAAAGCGGCGGGCGGAAAAACTCGAACCCGGTGGAGCCGCCGATGTTGATGCCGCGATGGCCGGCATCCACGATCCGGCAACCGCGGATCTCAACGTCCGCGGTGCCGCCCTTGCATTGAACCGCGTTGCCGGACAACTCGTGAAAATAACAACCGGAAATGACGCCCCGGTGACACCCGACCATATCCACACCACTGCCCGACCCCGACCCGCCGCACCGCGTGACTTCCGAATCGAGTATCCAGAAATCGTACACGCCCGACATCTTCAATCCGTCCTGATTCCCCCCGCCGCCGATATCGTGAATGTACAGGTTGCCGAACACGACGTAGCGCGTGGCTTCCGGATTGTCGTAATCGCCGCCGTCGTCGCAGTTGATGCCATTACTCGCGGCGCCGTCCACTTCCAGATTCTCCACCACGAGATAGCGTACGCGCGTCAGATGAAGCCCTTCGCTGCCGCCCTGGATGACCGGTCGATTCGTCGGCGACTCACCCCGGATCCAGATCGGCGCCGTATCCGTGCCGGACAAGTCGGTTATGAAGGTTCCGCCCGCGTAGGTGCCCGGCCGGATCGTAATCGCCGCGCCCGGCGTGGCGTCATCGACGGCCCGGCCGATGGTGAGGTAGGGCTGCTCAGACGATCCGTTCCCCGTCGTATCGTTTCCGTTTGTCGCAACATAAAAGAATGACGAGGGCGTCAACCCGTCTGAAAACGGATTCGCCGCCACTGCGCCGCTCGCAGCCACCGTAATGAGAAACGCCACCAACCGAATATGGACGGCCCCATTCATTAGCTTCTACAAGACTATACCCATATCAGGGATAAAGCACTATCCGGGCATAAGGGATACGCTGAAATTCGCCCGTTCGCCACCCGCCGCTTGCAGGTAT
>CAYRPR010000584.1:0-1794 GCA_964425945.1 uncultured Verrucomicrobiota bacterium
GGGCTTGATGTCGCCGTGGACCAGGCCGGCATCATGGGCGGCCTCCAATCCGTGCGCCACATCCACCGCGATCTCCAGCGAGCGGATCTCGTCGAGCGCCTTGCCTCCCTCAATCATCTCGTCGAGCCGGCCGCCGGCGACCAGTTCCATCACAATGTACAACTGGCCCTTGATCTGCCCGCAGGTGTAGATCTGCACCACGTTCGGGTGGTTCAACGCGGCGGTCGCGCGCGCCTCGCGCAGAAAACTTTCCGCGCGCGTCTTGTCCTCGGCCATCTGCCGTTGCATGACCTTGATGGCCACATACCGGCCCAACGTCTGGTCGAACGCGCGATAGACCGCGCCCATGCCGCCCCGCCCCATTTCCTTGATCAGCAGGAACGATCCGAGTCGCATCGGCACCACCTGCTTCATGCCGCAATGCGGACACTCGATGTCGCTGAACGGCTCGTTGCCGCTGACATCCATGTAATTGCCGCACTTGGAACAGGCCACGCGCTCGACGCGATCGGCATCGATCTCGACGTTGTGATTCTCTTCGCTCAAAGCAACCCTTTGCTGATTAAGGTCCAGTGTACCCAAGCGCCGCGAAAAAATCCACCCATCCTTCGAGCTTGTTCCGTCCGTTCAGGAGCCGTAGGATCAGCCCGGTTGGACCGGCTTCACGTTGAGCGGAACCACCGGACTATGCACCCCGTATTGCTCGAAACCGAATACCTGACAATCCACTGGTACGGCGTCCTGTACGCCCTCGGTTTCCTCGCGGCGGCGATCAACTGGACCTGGCTCGCCCGGCGGCGCGGCTGGCCGGCCTCCATGGGGACGGATCTGGGCATCCTGATCATGGTCTCCAGCGTCGTGGGCGCCCGCGTCGCCTTCATCCTGTCCAACCCCGAACCGTTCCTGCGCGAACCCGCACGGATCTTACAGCTGCACGAGGGGGGGTTGATCTACTATGGCGGGCTCGTCCTCTGCTGTATCTCCGGCATCGTTTATGCCCGGCTGAAGGACATCCCGCTGTCCGTCATGGCCGATTTCATCATCACGTCCGTTCCGCTCGGCCACGCCATCGGACGGATCGGCTGCTTCCTGCACGGATGCTGTTACGGATCGGCCGCCAAGGTCGCCTGGGCCGTTTCGCTGGGCGGCATCCTGCGGCATCCGACGCCGTTATATGAAGCGGCGCTCAATTTCCTGTTGTATGGTGTGTTGTTATGGGCCTATTTCCGCCGGAAAAAGGATGGATTGGTGTTCGCGCTCTACTTGATCCTGTATCCGGCCGGGCGGTTGGCGCTGGAATTCGTGCGCGGCGACGAGCGGATGAAAGGCTTGTGGCTGAACGTATCGCAGGAGCTCAGCCTGATCTTTATCCTGATCGGCGCGGGAATATGGTTCGCGCTGAGTCGGACACAGGAACTGAAACATGGAACACCTGAACGTTGAACCGGATGAGGCGGGGGCGCGGCTGGACACGTGGCTGAGCCGCCATCTTCCGGAGTTGTCGCGCACGCAGGTCCAGAACCTGATCAAGTCCGGCCAGGTGCGCGTGGACGGGAAGGACGTGAAGCCGCGGCATCTCCTGCACGGCGGCGAGGATGTGTCTTATGAGATCCCCCCACCGGAAACGCTGGACCTGAAACCGGAACCCATCCCGCTCGATATCCTGTACGAGGACAGCGACCTGCTGGTATTGAATAAGCAACCGGGGTTGGTCGTACATCCGGCGCCGGGACACGAGTCCGGCACTCTGGTCAATGCCCTGCTCCATCATTGCCAGGGCAGGCTTTCCGGCAT
>CAYRPR010000585.1:0-1784 GCA_964425945.1 uncultured Verrucomicrobiota bacterium
GAAGTCGAACTCGCCGAGCTGATACAGAGCGCCATTCCATCCATGCAACGATTGCGCCTCGTCAGTTCCGGCACGGAAGCCTGCATGACAGCCATACGGCTGGCGCGTGGCTGCACCGGCCGGACGCGGATCCTCAAGTTCAGCGGTTGCTATCACGGGCATGCCGACAGCGTGCTGGTGCAAGCCGGGAGCGGCGTTGCGGGTATCGCCGAGGCCTCGTCGGCCGGCGTGCCGGCCTCTCTCGCGGAGCATACGCTCGTGGCCCGCTATAATCACAAAGACGATGTCCGAACGCTTGTACAGCAGTATGGATCGGATCTCGCCGCGATTTTCGTCGAGCCGGTCGCCGCTAACATGGGCCTGCTCCAACCCGCCGGGGGCTTTCTCGCGTTCCTGCGCGAACAGGCCGACTCGTGCGGCGCCTTGCTGGTGTTTGATGAAGTCATCACCGGTTTCCGCTTCACGTTTGGCGGCTATCAGCATATCTGCGGCGTGACACCCGATCTGACCTGTCTCGGCAAGATCATCGGCGGGGGCATGCCCGTTGGCGCGCTCGGCGGTCGCGCGGACATCATGGAGAAGTTGGCGCCGCTGGGTCCCGTTTATCAGGCGGGCACCCTGAGCGGCAATCCCCTCTCCGTTGCCGCCGGCCTGGCCACGTTGCGAACGCTACAGGATATCAATCCCTATGATGATCTGACCCGGCGAACCGCGACATGGGTGAAACAACTGAAGAGCGAAGTCGAATCAGTCGGACGGCCCATTCAATTGCCTCATATCGGAAGCATCTTTGCGCCGCTCTTCACGGCGACACCGATCCGCGATTTCGATGACATCCTGACCGCCGACAAGACCTTGTTCCAGCGCATGTTCCACGCCCTGTTGAAACGTGGCGTGTATCTGCCTCCGTCACCCTTTGAAGTCGGGTTTCTATCCATTGCACATACTGATAATGTGCTCGATGAGGCGCTGGAGGCATGGCGCGAAGCGCTGAGAGAATCGCCATGAAGAAACCGGACACACCCGACCTGAACGAGAAAGGGCGCGATGCGTCCGGTCAACCGATCGCGCTGAATCGCCGCCTGTTCATGCAATTGCTCGCGTTCGGCCGATGCGCCGCCGTGTCGGATTTAATCCAAACGCTGAATCAATCCGACGTGATCGGCGCCCTGTATCTGGATATCAATGACCCGCAGGGTGTCGCCCTCGTGACCGCGCACGAGAATCCGGCCTTCTTCACCCGGGAGCTCCGTGAATTTCTCGCTCAATCTCCGTGGAGGGATCTGGATTTCAAACCGGAATACACCATGTTCGGTCGAACCTACGCGGTCGGCTACGAGCCCGATCTCGAGCACGTGCTATTCCGCCGCCCGATATCGCGTATCACGAACCCGGACTGGCCCTGGGCGGTCTGGTATCCGTTGCGACGCGCCGGCGCGTTTGAGAAACTGTCGGCCGACGAACAGCGTGCTATCATGAGCGAGCACGGCGTGCTCGGCAGTTCCTTCAGCGCCGCCGACTGCGGCTACGATATCCGGCTGGCCTGTCACGGCCTGGATAGGAATGACAACGATTTCGTGATCGGACTGGTCGGAAAGGATCTGTATCCTCTTTCCGCGATGGTACAGGCCATGCGCAAGACGCGGCAAACCTCGGAATTTCTGGCGAGCCTCGGCCCCTTCTTCATCGGCCGCGCCATCTGGCAAAGCGGTCATTCGCAGGCGCAACAGCAATGATCATTCGGCGGGGTCCAGAATCTGATATTATGGAGTGCGGCGGCAAGT
>CAYRPR010000586.1:0-1776 GCA_964425945.1 uncultured Verrucomicrobiota bacterium
CCAGAATTCATTTCACATGGGCGGGCGGCTCTTCAAGCGTCTTCAGCAGGGCGTTGAAGGCCTGGATCGTGAGCATATGGACTTCGTCGATGAGATAGATCTTGTGCGGGCCTCGGGCGGGCGCGTAGCGGACATTGTCGCGCAGGTCGCGCACCTGATCCACGCCGTTGTTGGACGCGCCGTCGATTTCCAGGACATCAAGCGAACTGCCGTTCATGATTTCCCGGCAGGCGTCGCACCGGTCGCACGGTTGGCCGGTGGGGCCCTTCTCGCAGTTCAGCGCCTTGGCGAAGATGCGGGCGGTGGAGGTCTTTCCGATGCCGCGCGGGCCGACGAACAGGTACGCGTGAGCCACGCGCTTCGACTCGATGGCGTTCTTCAGCGTGCGGGTGACGTGCTGTTGCCCCACCACATCGTCAAACTGCTGGGGCCGCCATTTGCGGGCCAGGACCTGGTAAGATTCAGACATGGTTGATGGTTTTTGGTTAATGGTTGATGGTTGACGGGGGACGGAGAGCCTGCCTGCTCATTAACCATCAACCATCAACCCTTCTTCAAATAATGGCCGTGCACCCTGGTTTGACCCTTCCGACGAGGAGCCACTCTCCCCGTCCGGGCTCGGGCCAGGTGATTCTGCGGCGCCCGGAAAACATGACTTACCGCTGCTACCTTCCGGTCCTGACGGGGTTCGCCGGCATCCGTCGCACAGAGCCCGGCCTTCAACGTCCTTCCGGGGCGTAAACACCCCGTCGTCGTGGCCTCACCCGGGAATTCGATCCTGCTATAGCGGGTTGCAGGTCCACCTCCGAAGAGGTATCAGGGAACCGCTGTCTCCCCATCTAGCACGGCCATCGTTACCGTACCAGCGCCCACCCCGTATGGCAAGGGCGTTGAGACTTGTCTTCCCAAGAACCCCTGTGACATAGTCGATTCATGCGTATTTTACTGTGCAATGACGACGGCATTCATGCGCCCGGCATCTCCGCGCTTTACCAGGCCGTCCGCGATCTCGGCGAAGTCCGCATCGTGGCGCCGGAATCGGAGCGAAGCGCCGTAGGCCATGCGATTACCCTCTCCAACCCCCTCAAGACCAAGCAGGTCATGAAGAACGGGGAACTCTTCGGCTATTCCGTGGACGGGACGCCGGCCGACTGCGTGAAGCTGGCCGTCAGCGCGTTGCTGGACGAGAAACCGGACCTGATTATCAGCGGGATCAACCTCGGGCCGAACGCCGGCATCAGCGTGATCTATTCCGGCACCGTATCCGCCGCGACCGAAGGAACCATTCTCGGCATTCCCAGCATGGCCGTGTCGATCAACACCTTCACCGATCCGGTCTGGGAGACGGCCGGACAGATCGCGCGCCGGATGGCCGCGCGCCTGCTGGAAAAAGGACTGCCGCCCGACACCCTGATGAACGTCAACGTGCCGAACCTGCCGCTGGACCAGATCAGGGGGTACCGAGTGACGCGGATGGGCCGGTCGCGGTTCGTCGAGATATTCCATCGCCGGACCGATCCGCGGGGCAACGAGTACTACTGGATGGACGGCGAGATGCAGATGCTCGACGACATGGCCCACAACACCGACCTGCGCGCCCTGGAAGAGGGCTATGTATCCCTCACACCGATCTGGTTCGACCTGACCCATCAGGCCGTCCTCCCCCGATTCGAGGAGTGGACTACAGCACTCTCCAACGTGTGAGATGGAGCCAACGATCGGACTCGAACCGATGACCTGATCATTACGAGTGAGCTGCTCTACCAACTGAGCTAC
>CAYRPR010000587.1:0-1776 GCA_964425945.1 uncultured Verrucomicrobiota bacterium
GCGCAAGCTGGTCTGGCAGGCTGTCTGGGTCGGCATCGTGGACGAGTTCTGAGTCGGAAGCACTCTGACGCTGGTCTATGCCGGACATCGCGGCAAATTCGGCGCGCTCATGTTCGCCGCACTCTATCTCTGGCTGGTCGAGCGGAGCAGTCGCCGCTCCTCATGGCCGTTGGCCGTGCTGGCCGGCGGCGCGTTGGGATCGATGTTTCTCGAGCAGGCCGATATCGCGCTCTTCATCGCCCTCGCGCTGGGACCCTACACGATCTATGCCTGTATCCGCGACCGGGGATGGAACGTTGCGGCCCTGTTGAAGATTACCGCACCGGTCGTGTTAACCGCCTTCCTTTTCGCCGCCCATCCGCTCTGGATGGGGTATAGCACCGCGGTCAAGGATGTGGGTGCCGGCCTGAAGGAGGATCCCACGGAACAGTGGCATTTCATCACCCAGTGGAGTTGGCCGCCGGAAGAGAGCATTGATTTCATCGCGCCGGGTTTTACCGGCTGGCGTTCAAACGATCCGATCGGTCCCTATGTCGGCCGCATGGGCCGGTCCGCCGGTTGGGAGCAAAGCCAACAGGGCTTTCGCAACTTCAAACTCGAAAACCAGTATCTCGGCGAGGTACCCGTGGTACTCGCCATACTCGGTATGGTAATCGGATGGAAGCGCCGCCGGTCCGGCGGGCGCGCCGCGTGGGATGGGCTGTTCTGGGGCGCGGTTGTCGTCATCACGCTGTTACTGTCCTTCGGCAGGCACTTCCCGTTATATCGCCTGTTCTACCTGCTCCCGGTCGTATCCTCCGTTCGTAATCCGAACAAGTTTCTGCAGGTATTTCAGTTGGCGCTCGCCATTCTTGCCGCCGTCGGGGTGCAATCCCTGCGCGATCTCTGGAAGGAGAACCAGTGGTCCGATCACCTGCAGGCGTGGATCAAGCCCTTCACGCTGGGCGTGGCCGTCGTGGGGGCGTTGCTGGGCGCATGGGGGTTGCTGTTGATGTCGTCCTGGAATGCCGCGGTCCGGCGCTTTGCACAGGATGGATGGGGGCATTTTGCCGAACGGATCGTGACCAATCGGACCTGGGCGCTGCTATACGGCGCCGTCATGATCCTGCTGCTGGCGTATTTCCTGTATCGCGTGGCCCTGCGCCGCAAACCGCCGGCCACGACCGCGTGTATGCTGTTCTGGTTTCCTGTGGCGCTGATGCTGTGCGATGTGTTTTATCTGTCGCGCTTCTATGTGCAGACCATGCCCGTCCACGCGGTTGCGGAGAACGAAGTCGTGCAGGTGGTGCGGTCCGACGCGCGTAATCAGCGCGTGGCCATGGTCGTGCAGGATGGATTTTACAACCAGTGGCTGACCTACCTGTTTCCGTATCACGGCGTCCAGGCGCTCAACATCACCCAGATGCCGCGCATGCCCGACGACTACCAGTCCTACCTGAACCAGGTGGGACAGAATATTCCCCGTTTTTGGCAGTTGGGCGCCGTCGGCTGGATCATGGGACCCGCCCAGCTCTGGGGACAGATCTCCAACGATCCGCAACTGCGCGAACACTATGAGCTGGCGTATGCCTATAACATCGATCCGATGGAGGCGGGCGCGCGCGTCACCGTCGCCTCGGAGCAGCGCCCCGGCAATCACGTGATACTCCGGCCTCGGATACCGTCGCCGCGCCACGTCCTCGTATCCGGCTGGCGGGCCGCCGAGGACGCCGAAGCCCTGCGCCTCCTCGCGTCGCCGGATCACGCGCCATTCACGCAGATCCTGGTCGCCCCCGA
>CAYRPR010000588.1:0-1762 GCA_964425945.1 uncultured Verrucomicrobiota bacterium
CACTACATCATGGGATAAGCTGTGCGATGGCAACCGAGCGGGATGCCTATATCATTCTGAACAAGATGGAGGATATCGGGCCGGTCCGGGTGCGCTCGCTCGCCGAGGCGCTCGGCTCGCTTCCGGCCATCCTGACGGCGGATGCGGAGGACCTGATGCGCGCCGACGGGGTGGGCCGCGATCTGGCCCGGCGGATCATCGAGCAGCGCGGTGATATGGACCCGGCCGACGAAGTGCGCCGGGCGGAAAAGATGGGCGCGCGCGTGATCACGCCGCTGGACGACGAGTATCCCGCGCCGCTCAAGGAGATTCATGACCCGCCGCTGGCCCTGTACGTGATGGGCACGCTGGACAAGAAGGACACGCATGCCGTCGCGATCGTCGGATCGCGCCGCAGTACGCACTACGGCAAGATGGTGGCGGACCGGCTGGCGTATCACCTGGTGAAGGTGGGTTTCACCGTCGTGAGCGGCCTGGCACGCGGGGTCGACACCGCGGCGCACGAAGGGGCGATCAAGAGCGGGGGCCGCACGCTGGCCGTGCTGGGGAGCGGGTTGGACCGCATGTACCCGCCGGAAAGCGCCGCATTGGCGGAACAGATTGCCGCGCACGGCGCGGTGATCAGCGAGTTCCCGATGGGCAAGGAGCCGGGACGGACGACGTTTCCGATCCGGAACCGGATCGTCAGCGGCCTGTCGATGGGCGTGGTCATCGTCGAGGCGGGCTTGAAAAGCGGGGCGCTGATCACGGCGGATGCCGCGCTGGAGCAGGGACGCAGCGTCTTCGCCGTCCCGGGCCGCATTGATTCGCCCGCATCGCGCGGCGCGCATCGCCTGATCAAGAACGGAGCCAAACTGGTGGAGGATGTGGATGACATCCTGCAGGAATTCGAGTTTTTGATTCCGCCGGATACCGGGAAGAAACTGGACGAGCACCGGCGGCCGGAGGTTGAATTATCCGGCGAAGAACAGGATATTGTGCGCGCGTTGTGGCATGGCGCTCTCGATGTCGATGCGCTCGCGCGCGAAGCCGGCCTGAACAGCGCGAAAATCAGTTCCTTGCTGATTACGCTGGAAATGAAGCGCGTGATCCGTATGCTACCGGGCCGGATAGTGGAATTGACCGTCGCATGGAAGGAGTAGGAGGGGTTCAGTGTCCAGGGGAGGAGGAGAACCATGGATAAGAAGTTCCAATGATTGGAAAAATGCTTTTGGAAAACTTCCAATGATTGGAAATCCGCTCTTCCTGAAACCTGAAATCTGACACCTTTATCATGAGCAAAAACCTGGTCATAGTGGAATCGCCGGCGAAGGCGAAGACGATCAACAAGATCCTCGGCAAGGATTTTGTCGTGAAGGCTTCGCTCGGGCATGTACGGGACCTGCCGACCAAGAAGCTCGGTGTTGATATCGACAAGAACTTCAAGCCGAGCTACGAGATCATCGCCACCCGGCGCAAGACGATCAAGGAACTGCAGGATATCGCGAAGCAGGCGGAAGCCGTGTACCTTGCGCCCGACCCGGACCGGGAGGGTGAGGCCATCGCCTGGCACCTGATGTACGCCTTGAAGGGCAAAAACGACGCTCAGCAATTCCTCCGCGTGACCTACAATGAAATCACGGCGCCGGCTATCCGCAAGGCGTTTGAACATCCGACCCGGATCGACCAGAACAAGGTGGACGCCCAGCAGGCGCGTCGCGTACTGGACCGCATCGTGGGGTATAAGGTCAGCCCGTTGCTGTGGCGCCGGGTGCGCGGCGGG
>CAYRPR010000589.1:0-1755 GCA_964425945.1 uncultured Verrucomicrobiota bacterium
GAAGCAGAAGCTGAGCCAGCGCGAAGTGATGGAGGTGCCGGCCCTCTTTGCGCAGATCACCCGGGAATGCGGGATGGAGCTGGCGTCCGTCAGTCCGCAAGTGGTTTCCGCCGGGGCGGGGCCGCGCCAACTCCTGGTTCAATTGCAGGCGTCCGGCGCGTACGGCCGCTTGAAGGATTTCCTGCTGGCCGTGGTGGGGCTGCCCGCCATGGAGCAGATCGAGAAAGTAGACGTGCGCCGTGAAGCCATGCACGAGACGTTCAAGCTCTCCGTGTGGCTGGCGCTGGATTAATCACGACGGAATTCCGCCGGTCCGGAGACGCCGGCTGGGGAAGGGAAGGCGGTCATGAGCACGCGGGAACGATGGCTGATATGGGGGATGATCGGCGCGGTGGTGTTCGGGGGATACACCCTGATC
Source organism: uncultured Verrucomicrobiota bacterium (assembly GCA_964425945.1). Lineage (GTDB taxonomy): Bacteria > Verrucomicrobiota > Kiritimatiellia > SLAD01 > SLAD01 > CAYRPR01. Next base: position 419 of record CAYRPR010000589.1, read on the forward strand.
GCGCACGCGGTGCGCGCGCAAACCACGGCGCGAAGAGCCGCCGCGGCGGCGTCGGACGTGGGGGAATTCGCCGCGACGACACGCCGCAGTGTCGCGCGTCTTCGGCTGACGCCGGAGGAGCAGTTTGTGCTGGACCGGACGATTGCCGACTGGCCGGACAGCCCGTTCTTTGACCGGCCGGACGCCGCGCGGCCGCTGGCCGAAAAGCCGCAGGACGTCCGCTATACCGGATATCTCCATGTCGGGACCACGCGGCTGGCCATTATCAACGGGCGGGAATACCGCGTCACCGAAACCGTGGAGGCCACCGATTTTGTCGTGGAGAGCATTGACGCGGATCATGTGGTCCTCGGCGCGAAGGGCGGGGGCCGGCGGGTATCCGTTGCCTTGAAGGAGACCGAACCAACCAGGGAGAAGCCATGAAGACACCAACCTGTCACATCGCATCGTTCACGGCCGGGATCGTCTGGGTGGCGATCTGCCTGGCCGGCTGTTCCACAGCGCCCACCGCCTACAAGAAGCCGGTCCTGTCCGATTGGGCCCCGTCGGCGGACCATGCGCCGGCCGCTTCCGCGGTGCGAAGCGGGCTCATGGAGTTGCCGCCCGCCGTGGTGGCATCGTCCGCGCCGGCGGCGGAAACCACGGAGATGGCGGCGGACAAGCCGCTTCCTTCGCAGACCATCAGCGATCTGGATCTGGCCGGGGTGACGGACGTGGCCACCGTCCTGCGCGCGATGGCCAAGGCCGCCGGCGTCAACATCCTGATCAGTCCCAACGTATCGGGCGACGTCAGCTTCTCGTTTCGTGATGTGCCCTGGGACCAGGCGTTCCGCAGCGTCATCGCGGCCGCCGGCCTGACCTACATGTGGGAAGGGGACGTATTGCGCGTCATGACCATCGAGGACATCAAGCGGGAACTCGATATCGAATCCGTGCGCAAGGAGCGCGAGAGCGTGAAGGCGGAGTTACGGGCGGTGGAGCCGCTCGTGATGCAGGTGTATCAGGTCCGCTATGCGCGGGCCAAGGGGCTTGGCGACATGCTCCGGGTCCTGCTGGGCGCACAGACGCTCGACGCCCGCGAAACCCTCCTGTCGCAACGCGCATTTGTCACGGTGGACGAGGAGAACAACGCGATCATCATTCACGCTGTGCGCGAAGACTTGCAGAAGGCCCAGGCGTTGATCCAGGAGCTTGATCAGCCCAAGGCGCAGGTGCATATCGAGGCCCGGATCGTGGAGGCGACGCGCGATACGGCGCGGCAACTGGGCGTGCAATGGGGCGGGCAGTATACCACGCTGGAGGGCAAGCGCATGCTGTCGGTCGGCGGTCCCGGCGTG
>CAYRPR010000590.1:0-1754 GCA_964425945.1 uncultured Verrucomicrobiota bacterium
AGCACGATGCCCGGCCCCTCGCGGCCCACCGCGGCCAGGGCGTAGGGGGCGAGCCGGTAATCTTCGAGGAATCGCGTTTTTCGCAGGCCGAAGAACGCGGTTTCGCGTACTGGCTGAAAGTCGGATGCGCCATTACGCTCCCGTTGATCGTGACGCTGGTCATCCTGTGGATATTGAATTACCTGCGCGATCTCCATCTGATCTGAGGGCGGGTACCAAAGCGGTCTACTTGATTCGACAGGTGGGATGATGACCTTGTTTGCCAGAAATCTGACACCCATTGAACGACGGATGCGCGAGCTCGAGAAGGAGGCGCGCCGCATCAAGCAGGACATCCGGTCGGCATCGCGATCCGCGCGGAGGAAGTCCGGGCGCGACGAGTCGGCACCGTCCCGTCCTCCCGAGCACAGGCGGGTGGCGGCATCCTCGGCGTGGCCGTCCGGGCCCCGGTCAACGATCAATCCCTTCCGGGAGCGGGTTCCGGATGAGCGGGACGATCTCCTGGATCAGCCGGTTATGGAACCGGATTCAACTCAACCGCCGGATGAGCCATCGACGCGCCCGTACCATGGCGGGTACGGGCCGGAAGAGCATTTTCGCCGGGACGATCGGTTTGTGAATTACCTGTCCACCGGCGGCATTCAGGCCACGCGTCCGCTTCGCCAGGAACGGGCGGTTCAGCGCAACCGGGCGATTGTGATGGTGATTTGCGTGATCATGATCGCCTATATAATCTTCGCCCTGTTCCTGTAGGGATTCGAACCATGAAACCCGTCACATCGCATCTGCGGATTGCCACCACGTGGGGGCCGCTCGTGGTCAGCGCCGACGGGGGGCGAATCACCGGGTGCGACCTGCCGATGGTCCGTCGTGTTCCGCGCGGCCCGTTCCGGTTCCGGCGATCGCTGATCCGGGCGTCCGACCGCAGGGATCGCGCCGTATTGAAGCAGGCTGATCGCTGGATTCGCGGCTTGCTCGCCGGCCGGGCCTTGAAGGTTCCGCCGGTGCGCGAACCGGAAGGTACGAAGTTTCAACAGAGGATCTGGCGGGTGCTGCGCGCCCTACCGGCCGGTCGGACACTGACCTACGGCGAGGTGGCGCGACGGGCCGGCCGTCCGCGGGCCGTGCGTGCCGCCGGCGCGGCGTGCGGAGCGAATCCCGTCCCGTTGTTCATTCCCTGTCACCGGGTGATCGGCGCCGGCGGCGCGCTGGGCGGGTTTTCATCCGGGCTCGCCTGGAAGAAGCTCCTGCTCAAGCGGGAATGAATCCGACCCGGCGCGGCGCGTTCTGTTCCCTTGCCATCGCTCGCGGTCCCACCTTATACTCCCATCGTTTATTCAGGAACGGAAGACATCATGGCGCAGAACTACTCACAGGATACCGGGCAGATTGATGTGGCCTACGTCGCGCATCTGGCGCGCATGCACCTGAGCGACGAGGAGATCAAGCTCTTCCAGGGGCAATTGAACGATATCCTGACGTACGTGGACCAACTCCGCGCGCTCGATGTCGACGCCGTTGAACCGACTTCCCATGCCGTGCCCATGCAGAATGTGATGCGTGGCGATGAGGTGCGTCCCGGTCTGTCCCACGAGGCGGTGATGGCCAATGCGCCGCACGAGCGGAATGGCCTGTTTATCGTGCCCAAGATCATAGAGTAATGGCAGGCTCATGTCCGATCCAAACGAACTCACCATCAGCCGGATAATCTCGATGCTGGACCGCGGGGAAACAACATCCGTGGCGCTGGTGGA
>CAYRPR010000591.1:0-1746 GCA_964425945.1 uncultured Verrucomicrobiota bacterium
TGCACATACCCGCCGATGGATGCGACTTCGCTGATTCCTTCCGCGGCCAGCAGTCCATACCGGACGTACCAGTCCTGCACACTGCGCAGTTCATGCAGGTCCCAACCCCCGGAAGGAGTGCCACGTGCCACTTCTCTTCCTTCCAGCGTATACCAGAACACCTGGCCGAGTGCGGTCGCGTCGGGGCCTAGAGCGGGCTGGGCATCAGACGGCAGAAGTCCTTCGGGTAGGCTGTTCAATTTTTCGATGATGCGAGCGCGAGACCAGTAGAATTCGATATTCTCCTCGAAGATCAGTGAGATCGTCGAAAAGCCGAACATGGACAGGCTACGGACCTCTTTGACGCCCGGCACGCCGAGGAGCGACACAGTCAGGGGATAGGTCACCTGGTCTTCGACATCCTGCGGCGATCGCCCCATCCATTCCGTGAAGACGATTTGCTGATTCTCCCCGAGATTCGGAATCGCATCCACCGGCACGGGATCCCGCGGCAGCCAGCTTACCTTCCAATCGAATGGCGCCACCATGATCCCCCATCCGATCACGAGCAACATGACCAGCGCGACGATCAGTTTCTGCTCAAGACAGAAGCGGATCAGACGATCCAGCATGGACGCCCGCTCATTCATGGCCGGTCAGTTCCTCCACGATTTCACCGCATCGCAGCATCGATTCACCAAAATACGGATTGGAGATCGTCCGATCCTTTTGCAGCCAATAGCCCCTGCGCCCCTCGACCATGGGGCACATCGCCCGGTAAACCGGATGCACGCGTCCTGTGCCGTACCTGCGCAAAACAACCGTCAGCGCATCGCTGAATGTCTCGAAGTATCTTCGTTGTAACGCGATCTCCTCTTCATTTGCCAATGTCTTCAAGGGCTCGACCAAGTCCGCTAAAGCCTCATGCTCCATTTCGGTCAATGCCGCATGGGCTTCGCGCGCAACGCCGCGGGCATTCTCCGCGTCATCGCCCGCCAGCGCTTCGACTAATGCGAAATTCATCGTGATTATTCGGACAATATCCACAGCCAAAGCTTTTTCCACTTCCACCTTCTCAACAGCCGTTTCCACATGATGTATCGGCACGTGCCCGCCTTCGGGCTGCATCATGGAGGGGCGTCCGCGAATCTGCAGTTCGCTATCGATCTTGAACTGACCGTTCACGACAACCAAGTCCCCGGCGTTCAATCCGCTTCTAACAATGTAGTGATCGCCCGCGCGGGGGCCGAGCACGATGACGCGCGGTTCGAAGGTCGGACGATCCGTGTCGGGAATCTGAATATAAACCAGCGCCCGGCGACCGGTGATAAGCGGCGCCGTCACGGGTATGAGCAAGGATTCCTCATCCGACATCGCCTGAACCTGCGCGGTAACGAACATGCCGGGCTTAAGCCGTCCGTCCGGATTGGGAACCACCGCGCGCAACGTCATCGTGCGGGTCGCTTCGTTGAGCGCCGGATTGATATAGACCATCTCTCCCTCAAAGACTTCGCCGGGCCGGGCCGCCACGCTGAACCGAACCGGCTGACCGGTCTTCAGCCAGACCAAGTCGCTCTCATAGGCCTCGAGATTGACCCAGAGATTCGACACATCGGCCAGGCGCACAATCCGCGCGCCCTCCATGACCGACTGGCCTTCGCGCGCGTCCACGATCTGAACGACGCCGTCATAGGGGCTTGTCACCCGGTACGTCCTCGGCGCGACACCCGACTGCAGAACATCGTCTATTTGGTCCTCGTCCACGCC
>CAYRPR010000592.1:0-1744 GCA_964425945.1 uncultured Verrucomicrobiota bacterium
CGCCCGCGTCGATGATGGCCGGCCGCTGGAAGGTGGAGGCGTACTTCAACAAGGATCTGATCGATACGGTTAAGTTCACATTGCGAGGGTAGGGATCGTTTCACAAAAGGAGGAGTCCATGAGTTCACGAAGGCATACCGCAATCGTGTGGGGAGTGGTGTTGCTGATTTGTGCCGCGACCGCCAGTCCGGCGCGCATCGAGCAGAATCTGCCTCCGGAAATTTCTCATATCCCGACCGTGGTGGCGTTCCGCGGCCAGCCGATACCCGTCTACGCCAAGGTGACGGACAAGACCGGGCGGATCAAGAAGGTGTCGCTGTTCTACACCCTGTCCCAGCAGGTGGCGCCCGTGGAGGTTCCGATGAAACGAACGGGCCGCGGTCGGTACAGCGGCACGATACCGGCCGGCTTTTTCAGCGCGTCGACTAAGGTGTGGTACTACATCGAGGCGCGGGATTCCTATGATGACAAGGGCGAAACCACCTGGTTTCCGGTGGATATCCGGGATCCGGATGTGGAACAGGTGCAAGAGGCATCGGACGTCGTCCCATCGGACACGGCGGCAACCCGTACGACATCGACCCGGAATCCCACAGGCGGCGACGCCACGACGGCAGGCACCGCGGGCAGTGCGGGACCGGCCGGCCGGTCCGTCCCCGCCGGGGCGAAGACCGGTACGGCAGCGTCGACCGGCGGCGGGATATCGGCGGGCACGGTAATCGGCGCGGGTGTGGTGGCCGGCGGCGTGGCGGTCGGCGTGGCCGCGGCGAGTGACAGCGGGGGAAGCAGTAGTGGCGGCGGCAGCGGATTCGATCCCGCCAATGCGGTTTCCGTGTCGGCGAATAAGTCGGCCTCCGGAGGTTTCTCGGCCGGACCGCAGGATAACGTGATTGATGGAAGCGCCGCCGTGGCGGGTAAAACCGTGACGGGGGTGCGCGTTACACTGAATTACGAGGCGTACGGTATTCCGGACCGGTTCCAGATCATTTACCAAGGCAGTACGCTGGCCGATTCCGGCAATGTCAGCGGCAGTGGCTCCATCCAAGGCACCGGCGGGGGTACCTCGCCCCAAGTCACCATCCGGGTGCTGACGCCACAGGGCGGCACCGCGTGGGACTGGAGCGCCGTGGTCGAACTGTCGGCAAACTAGTCACGGATAACTGACGATCCTCTACCGGTGCGTATGCGGTCCCGGCGGAGGGCCGCATCGCAAATCGCTTGCCCCGCCTGATTGTGCGTATGCTACGATCCCTTCATCTCAGGGAGAATGAGATGAGTGATCAAACGCCATGGCAGTACGATGAGTTCAAGCAGGTCGGGAAGGATTATGGGGATCCGGCGGAGGTCGAGGTCTACGACGCCACCCACGCCGATTTCCGCGATATCGAGCAGGAAAGCCGGATGCTCCTGGACACCCTGGCCATACGACCCGGCCAGGTGATCATTGATTTCGGATCGGGCACGGGCACCTTGGCCATCGAGGCGGCGCTGCGCGGCTCGGTGGTCTTTGCGGTCGATGTGTCGCCGGCCATGATCGCCCATGCGAAGGGCAAGGCGGCCCGGGCGGGCGCGGCCGGCATCACGTTCTGCCACGGCGGATTCCTTACCTATGAACACGAAGGTCCGGCTGCGGATGCGATCGTCAGTATGTTGGCCTTCCATCACCTGCCGGATTTCTGGAAGGGCGTTGCACTGAAACGACTGAACCGCATGATGAAACCCGGCGGTCAGCTCTACATAAAGG
>CAYRPR010000593.1:0-1735 GCA_964425945.1 uncultured Verrucomicrobiota bacterium
AGTGTGATCTGGGGGCGGTTCCCCTCGGAGCCGGCGCCGCCGTTCGCGGCCGTGCCCTCGAACGCCAAGGAATAACGCTGCGTCCCACCGGGCGGCGTGTCCGCATCCGGGTTCAAGCGGATGGCCAGGTAACTGGTTCCGGGCGTGAAGCCGTTGCCTGGCGCACCGGCGTAGAGATTCTGAATGTAGGTCGTGATGTTCGCCGTCTTGGGCAGAGCCGACTGGCCGCCGCCATTGGCGATCCAGTCTGCGGGCGTGAGGAAATCGTCTGACAGCCGCTCGACGCCGCCTGAGAGGGGCGTCGGCAACGCCGTTTGCGCGGTATTGCCGATGTACCAGAAATTCTGTGCCTCGGTTTCATTCTTGGCGATGGCGTCCAGAACGCCGAGTGCATAGAGGTCGGCATTGAATGTCGGCATCACGCCAGTGCTGGTTTCAGCGACAACGCCGACACTGAAGGATGCGGCCGTGATGCTTGCGCCCTGCGGCAGTTCCGGCAGTTTAAAGAAATAGATCATCGTGATTCCGCCGGGCGCGAAACTGCCGGAGTTGTTGAAGCTGGACTGGTGACCGACGCGGGCAACCGCGAAGTTCTCGCTTGCCGCGTACAGACCGTTATTGGATCGCTTCTGCGCTTCGTAATCGTTGCGCTCGACATCATCGCGGATGGTGATGATGGTCTGGGCTGCGGCCGAAGATGCGGCCATCGCGATCACGCACAGTGCGCCCATCCACTCCTGTGTCCGGCTACTTCGCGATTTCTTCCAAGCGAACATGAGTGCGCTCTCCTCCTGGACAGTTTGCCGCGACTTATCCTCTCCCACGGAGACGGCGGGCGGGCCTGCCGCCGCACTGAACATGGCCGATGCGGGCACCGAGAAGCGTAGCAGCCCGCGCGGGCGCGACGAGACCTACCGCGCGAAAGCCCGGATTGGGCACTCCATTCACGCCCTTCTCCGACACGTGTTCTGCCGTCCCGCCTACAGCCGCCGAACGGTGCGAATCGCCCGCTACGTCCGAAATGATCCCGCGCGGCCAGAACGCCGGAAGTGCAAACGAGCACGCTGCCGGTCCCTGGTACGCAAGAACTGCAGGGGCAGGCATGCCGTCCGCAGACAGCGATCCGCCGCGACGCTTCATCGTTAAGTGTACCCCCATTATGACCGCAAACAATGAGATCGAGCGTACTTAGATTGAGAACTGTTTCGCGCCGGGGAGACACTGCCAACGCAATTCAACGTCCGAGTCGGCGCGATCGACAGCAGCAGTCGCCCGATAGCAGCGCCGCGTCCGAAAACTTGCGCCTGCAAGGATTTTCCGGTCCGCGTCATCTATGGCGCGAAGATCGCGGAGTCAGCAAAAGAACTCAATCCCTATACGCCCGATCTCATTGCCGATTCACACCTGGCCAAGTACATTGCGCGTGTGTTCTGAGCTGTGTAACCTCTGCAGACGGGGTCCATCCGGGATGGCGAAGCGGCCGCGCGTAGCCTTGATTGTCGAGTCGTCGACCATCTTCGGGCGCCAGGTCCTGCACGGCGTGGCCCGTTACGTGCGGTCACACGAGCCCTGGTCGATCTTCGTCGAGCAGCGCGAGTTCGGGGCCATGCCCCCAGCGTGGCTTCTGCGTCGCAAATGGGACGGCATCATCTCGCGTCCGACGGATAAGCACCTCGCACGCGAGTTCCGGCGGATGAAAACACCCGTGGTCGACCTCAACAGCCTGAACCGCGAT
>CAYRPR010000594.1:0-1734 GCA_964425945.1 uncultured Verrucomicrobiota bacterium
ACGCGTGAAGCCCGTTCCGCTGCGTGTGCGGGCATTCTCTCCACATCGTACAGGATAAATATGGAGCGCACCCAAAGCAATCACGGTCGTTTCGCCGGACTCGAGCAGAGGCTGACGGTCAGGATGAGAAGGATGGAGACGGCGAAGCCGGGCACGATTTCATAAAGGTCGAAACAGCCGCCGGACAGTTGCTTCCAGACGATGACGGTGATGCCGCCGCCGAGAATCCCGGCCAGCGCGCCGCTCCGCGTCATGCGCGGCCAGTACAATGACAGCAGGATCGCCGGTCCGAACGAGGCGCCGAAGCCCGCCCACGCATAGGCTACGAGCTCGAGGACCTTGCTGTCCGGATCCATGGCAAACCCGCCCGCGATCAAGGCGATGCCGATCACCGTGCCGCGACCGATCCATAGCAACTCCCGCTGACCGGCCGTGCGTCGAATGAGCCCCTTGTAGATATCTTCGGTTAGAGCGGACGACGCCACCAGCAACTGCGAATCGGCCGTGCTCATGATGGCCGCGAGAATCGCGGCCAGGCAGATGCCCGCCACGGCCGGGTGGAAAAGCAGATTCACCGTGAAGATGAAGACTTTTTCGGAATCCGGGCCCGACAACGAGTCGAAGAGGCCGATACCCGCCATGCCGACGACCAGGGCCGCGCCCATGGATACCGTGACCCAGGTCATCGCGATTCGCCGCGCGTGGGGGAGACGGTCCGGTTGGCGAATGGCCATGAACCGCGCGAGAATGTGCGGCTGGCCGAAATAGCCCAGGCCCCAGCCCAGCAAGGACAACAGCCCGAGAACCGTCAGCGCTTCGCCGGCTGAATCCGTCCAGAGATTCAGCCGGTGCGGATTGATCTCGCGCACCGCCGTCCACGTATCGATCGGTCCGCCCAGGTGATACAGGGCGCCCAGCGCGGCGATGGAGAGCGCAAGGAACATCAGACTCCCCTGCAGGAAATCGGTCCAGCTTACAGCGAGAAAGCCGCCCATGAACGTGTACACAATGATCGTTCCGGCCCCAACGGCGACCGCCCAGGCATAGGGCAGGTTGAACACGGACTCAAACAGCTTGCCGCCCGCGACCAGACCGGAGCTGGCGTAGAACGTGAAGAAGACGAGGATGAAAATCGCGGACACCAGGCGCAGCAGCCGGGAGCGATCGTTGAACTTCCGCTCGAAGAAGTCGGGGAGGGTCAGCGCGTTGTCCAGCGCCTCCGTCTCATCGCGCAATCGCCGCGCGACGAGGCGCCAGTTCAGATAGGTGCCCACGAGCAGACCCAGCGCGATCCAGCTGGATTCCATGCCGGTCAGATAGGCGTACCCCGGGAGGCCGAGGAGGAGCCAGCCGCTCATATCCGACGCGCCCGCGCTCAATGCCGTGACCCAGCGCCCGAGCCGACGCCCGCCCAGGACGTAGTCGGAGAGATCGTCCGTACGACGGTACGCGGCCAGGCCGATGACGAGCAGAACCGCAATATAGATCACGAATGTCGTAATCAGGATGGCATCGAATTCGATCATGGACATGTTCCTCCGGCGCAGAATGTAGTGGGGCGGTGATCATTTGGAAAGACTTAAGGTGGAAGCGGCGTCCCGCCGCTTTTAAACGGCTGAATAACGAAGCGGCAAGATGCCGCTTCCACTTCATCGTTGACAGGGGGCGTGTATCGGCCTATTTCCTTTTGCCCTATGGCCCATATCGTACCAGTCGAGCTCGGGGAGCGATCTT
>CAYRPR010000595.1:0-1733 GCA_964425945.1 uncultured Verrucomicrobiota bacterium
CGCAGAAGAAGCCGACGCCGACAAGGTGACACAGGGCGAGTTGGCGCTCCTGCTGGTGAACGTTTTGGGGCTCTATCGATTCCTTCCCGCCGCGCCGACGGTTCAGGAGGCGATTGCGGTGTTGTTGGCCAACAGCATTCAGCCGGAAGGGGGATGGCAGCCCGACAAGGAAGTGCTTCGCGCGGACCTGGCGCGCGTCATCACGCTGGCCATTGACCGGGCCGACGAGGTGGAGAATCCCGATGATCCCGAGTCTTGGGTCCAGTATCTGGCCGGCATGGGCATTCCGATCGACACGATCGGGCTGGCGCTGACCAATGTCGAGCCGCTGGCCGAGCCGATCGCCAGCCATGTGTTTACCGCGACCGTCACCACGGACCCGTTGAAGAAACAGGCCGTATTCGGCGAGCCGGACGAATCGGAATTCGGAACGGACGTCGAATTCATCGCGTCCCGCCCGTTGACCTTCGAGGAGGTCACGAGGGTCATTGACGAAGTGTCGCCGCCGCCGCCGCGTCCCCGCCCCGTCACGCCCGATTGATTTGCCTAAACGGAATCCGTACCTAATACGATCGATTATCAGGAGGCCAGAAAGACATGAAGTGGATGAAATGGATGATAGCGCCGTTGTTTGTCGCGCTGGTACTGCCGGCATCCGTGCTTGCCCAGGAGGGAGCCCGTTCGTACCAGATCCATAACCGCCTGCGTTTGGAATACGACGACAATATCCGCCAGGTCGACAGCAACAAGGAAAGCAGCTTCAAGATCATCGAGGAAGTTGAAATGCTGGTGAATTTCAACCTGGAAAACACCTTCATCAGCTTCCGTTACAAGCCCTCCTTTGTGTGGTGGGAGAACCGGGATGAAGATTCGACGGACCTGCACCACGACTTCGACTTCATCTTCAACCACATCTTCAGCCCCCGCGTATCCTTGAGCGTCAAGGACACCCTGCGCTACGCCGAGTTGCCCGAGCTGATCGACCGCGACCTGTTGGTCCGGCCTGAAAACACGTTCTTCTACAATCAGTTGAATGCCGCGCTGACGCTCCTCGTGAACCCGCAGACCCGCGCGGAGATCGCCGGCCGGTACAACCTGTTGCGGTACGACGACAGCGAAGTGGCCGCGATTGAGGATTACGACCTGATGGTCGCCGGCTTGACCCTGCGCCACTACCTCGTGCCGGAAACGGCCGTGGCCGCGGACCTCCGTTTCGAGACCATTGAGTACGACGAGGTCGACCGCGGTTCGGACAGCGTGCAGGCGGGTTTGGGTGTGGAGCACATGTTCAACCCCAACTTCCTGGCCGGAGCCAGCGCCGGTTTCCAGCGCAAGGAGTTCAGCGACGCCGAAGCCTCGGATGAGAGTTCGCCGTATGCCGACGCCAATGTCACCTTTGTGCCGTCGCCTTCCACGCGCCTGACGCTCGGCGCCGGGTATTCGCTCTTCGAGGCCGACGTCTATCCGTTCGTCAATCAGGTGCGCACCCGGTTCTTCGCGAGTCTGACGCATGACCTGACCGCCAAGATCGCCTTGAACATTGCGGGCACGTACCTGAACAGCGATTACGAGGCCGATCAGCAGGCCTTGGACGAAGAAGTGCGCCTGGGCGATGGTACGGAAGAGATCGTGCAGTTCAGCACGCGCGTGACCTACAAGGTGAACCGGTCGAACTGGCTGGAAGCGGGCTGGCAGTTTACGATGTTGGATTCCGATTTGCGCGAGGACTTCGA
>CAYRPR010000596.1:0-1730 GCA_964425945.1 uncultured Verrucomicrobiota bacterium
GCTGGAGACGCCGATCGTCGGACCGGGCGCGCGCGAGGGGATCGGACAGGATATTGAAGGCCTCGACCAGTTGCCGGAATTCCTCGGCCTTGCCGGGATGCCCGCCGAAGCGGTCGGGATGACATTCCATTGCGCGGCGGTAGTAGGCCTTCTTGAGGGACTGGAAGCCGCTCTGCGGTTCCACGCCGAGGATGTCGTAGTAATCGCGCATGGGCGCGTGGCTAGAAGTTACGACAGAATGGACAGATATGCTTCTTTTCGCGGGAGACGTTCTGAATGGCGTCGCAGGCGTCGGGCGACAGGTCGATGAACTTGATCCAGACGCGGTACAGGTCGGCGTTCTCCTCTTCCAGCCTGCAGTGCACGACGATCCCGGTGCAAACGAGTTCACGCGTGTCATTATTCTCCGCGGGAACATCGATCTTGAATTCGAGGACTTCGAATTCCGGGATGGGTTGGCGGGTGTACAACTGGACGCCGAGGGGGCAGAACTGGAAGGTACTGGGCTGTTTCAGCGCGTCGTGGTCGCCGCAGTAGACGAGAACGCCATCGTCGCGGCTCATCAGACTATCCTGTGCAAGGTCCATGTCTGGTCTTCGCTCCGGCCCCGTTCCGGGGCTCTCAAACATCGGCAAAATAACACGGGAATATACCCCTGTCAAATGGCCGCGGGCTACCGCATCCGCTTGACGGCCGTGATCCCGATGATGAGGAAGATCAGGTTCGGCATCCAGCCGGCGATCCAGGGGGGGATGGTCTGATTCTTTCCGAGGGCGAGGCCGAAATTGATGAGCACATAGAATGCGAAAAAAAGGCCGAGCGTCATGGCGACGCCGAGCAGGGCCCCTTTGCGCCCGGTCTGGGCGCCGATCGGCAGGCCCAGGAGGGTGACGATGAAGCAGGTCCACGGCATGGCGAGGCGATAATGCAGATCCACTTCGATGCGGGCCAGCGTGTCCCGCGACAGGTGCTGATGGGATTGCAGATAGCCGACCAGCTCGCGGGACGACAGGAATTCGGGATCCTTGATCAGCAGGAGAAAGTCGCGAGGCAGTTCGTTGAAGTCCATCATCATCTGGGAACGCACTTCCGGCAGTTCGCCGCGCATGGGCTGGCCGTCGGGGCCGAGGCGCAGGACGGTTACGTCACTGAATCACCATCGTCCGTCCACCCAGCGCGCGCGCTGGGCCAGGTAGCGCACGGCTTCGGATCCATCCTCGCGCTGTTCGATCACGCGGATGCGCGCCATCTCGTACGTGGTGGAATTGAATTCGCCGATCTCCCATATACGCCGCTCGCGGGGATTCACATAGCCGACGACCTGGTGTTTTTCGGGCGAGACATCACCCTTATGTTTCTCCGCGCGGATGAATTGCGCGGTCCAGTGCGCGGACCAGGGGCCGATGGTTTCATTGACGGCCCAGACGGCGAGACTGGCGAGGAATCCAAGGATGATAAGCGGCGTCATGAGACGATAGAGGCTGACGCCGCTGGCCCGCATGGCGGTCAGCTCATTGCTTCGCGTCAGGTGCGAGAGGCCGTACAGAACGGCCAGAAGCAGGGAGATGGGGACGATGAAGACGATGACGGAAGGGATGAGGAAGACGTAGTAGCGCAGGACCGTGGGCAGTTCCGTGCCGGCTTCGATGAAGTCCGACAGGTTGGAAAAGAGGTCGAAGATGATGAAGATCATCAAAAAGGCCGCCAGGCAGTAGAACAGCGGCGTGAGA
>CAYRPR010000597.1:0-1729 GCA_964425945.1 uncultured Verrucomicrobiota bacterium
AAGCGTCACACCGGTTGGTTGGCTGTAGGTGAGCAAGAAGAAGCAGGACACATTAAAGGCCACAAAACCGACCGCGCCGCGGGTGTCCGTTTCCGACAACTCCTGCCATCGGCGTATCGCCCATATGGCGCCCCAGATGGCGAGAAACGCTCCCAGCACCAGAGGCGGATAGAAGTAGGCTTCGCGCGTGGTCTGGATATGCAAGGGGTTTACCGCCAGCATCGCCGCCAGCAGCAAACCCGTGCGGTCGTCCCACAGGGCGCGACCCAGACCGTAGGCGGCCAGAATCGTCACGATACCCCACAACGCCGAGGGCAGGCGCAGATTGAAATGATTGAAGGACAGGGAAAAGACATCGAGAAACCATTTCTTCACCGCCACCGGGAACGGGAACTGGCCGGACAACCCCATCAGATCCATCCACCGCGTAAAGATGTCGGACGCGGTGATCGGCTGCTGACAGATGCGCCATAACTCGATCGAGTCCGCGCGCAGGGCCGCATCCCCCAGCGCGACGAGACGGAAGTACGCCCCGGCGAATACGATCACCGCGAGAATGAGAAGGGTGACTTTTCGGTCCATGCGTGTATTTGTTACTCCGCCTTACGGGAAATGAATACCAGGATATCCTGTTTGATATACTGGTAGATGCTGTAACAGAGATCGCTTCGGCGCGTCAGGGCGGCCCAGAGCCGGTAGGAGTAGAGGCCGCCCAGGGCGCGCAGAATCCAGTATCCGATTCCGGTCCAGCCCGGCCCGCGATATCGAATCACCCGGTCGATACGCAGCCCGCCTTCCAGCAGGATCTGCGTGACATTGCGTTCGGCCGTCGGGTAGCGATGGGTGTAATCCAGATTCCAGAACTCCAGTCCGAGACTCAAAGCATCCGGCACCACCACAGCGACCACCCCATCCGGCTTCACCGCCCGCCTGAGCACATCGACAAATTCAAGCGCCGCCGATCCGTCCGCCAGATGCTCCAGAACGAAGGCGGAATACGCCACGTCAAACGTTGATTCCTGCAAGTCACCTGGCCAGGGTGGAATCTCCGCGCAGACCATGCGGAACTCCTCGCCCAGCCCATCGGCCATTTTCCGGTTGCGATCGATGCCGACGTAGTCCCAGTTTCGTTCCTTGCACGCGCGAGCGAAGAGCCCGATCCCCACACCGACCTCCAACGCGCGTATCTCGCGCCGGGCGGGAAGCAACGACTCAATCCAACCCAGAATACGTTGCTGACGCCCGCGCTCCGCCCGCTGGACCCACGGGCCATGCCCGCTCATGACATCCGGATATCGATCATACAGAGCCATGCGCTATCCATTCCCAGCCATCAAATTGACCCAATCTAATCGGTTGCCGCTCCGATGGGCATAACGTATATTGGCCGACCATTGAGCGCAAACTGTTATTTCCGATGAACAAACCGGTAAGAATCGTCAGCATTGGAGGCGGCTGGGTGGTTAATCATCGCCACTTGAACGCCCTCAAGAAATCCGGCCTGTACGAGATTCTCGGCGTCTTGTCCAAGCACGAGGATCGCGCGACGGAGACGGCGCGCCGTTACGGCATCGCCAACCATTCGACCGAGATCGATTTCTCAAAGGGATGGATGGCGGACGCCGACGCCGTCATGATCGGGACCATTCCGCACGTGCATCACACAATCGCGGAAGAGGCCCTGCGCGCCGGAAAACATGTGCTGACGGAGAAGCCCATGACCGTGGAT
>CAYRPR010000598.1:0-1708 GCA_964425945.1 uncultured Verrucomicrobiota bacterium
CGACCGGTAAACGAGATCGAAGAACTCGAGATGGGGAATCAGGGCTTCAACCGATGGCGGCAAGGGCGCCTGCTGTTCAGACATGTCAAGCAACACATTGCGTTTCGAGTCGAGCGTTGCGATCATCGTGCGACCTCCTCGGAATAATGAATTGGATTCGAGCCTGATCGATCAATGGTAAGGATCGCCGGAAGCCCGGCCAGCGGTCAATCGGGCCATAGCCTATCGAGCGATAGGGGATTGCCCGATAAGGTGTTTCATCAGGATGGGATGGAGGATGCCCGTCATGACCGCATAACCGGCTTCGGAGGCGTGGAGCCCGTCAGACGTAAACGCCTCGCGAATCAGACCGTCGTCTCCGGAGAGCGCGGTGTGAAAATCGACGTACGCGATGTGGTGTCGCTCGGCGAGTGCCGACAGGCGTTTGTTGACCTCGATGATGGTGTCGGGCGGTCGCGATGGGGCGAAGCGCCTGCCCACGGGCAACAGGCTGCACAGGACCACATCGACCTGTTGTTCGCGGGCCATCCGGATCATCTGTTCGATCGACGTCGCGATCTCGTCCGGCGCGGCTTGCGCGGTCAGGTCGTTGGTGCCGATCAGCAGCACGATCAGGGAGGGCTGGAGATCCAGCGCGTCGCGCTCGAATCGGTGAACGGCGCGCGAGGATCGTACGCGCCTTGATCCGCGAGCCGCTGTTCCCAACGCGAATTGCTGATCAGGTCGTGCAGTCGATCGCGGAACGCAATCATCTTCCAGGTCGTCGCGATCGAGAGGACGGTCAGCAGGGCCACCAGTCCGGTTAGCAGCCACTTCATCATGCGATCAATCCCACCACCAGGACAGGTATCGGGAAGGCCCCATCATCATGACGAGCAGGCCGGCGATCATCGCCATCTCATGCACGGTAAGATAGACGATGAACCGGCGCCAGCGTCCCGACGCGGCGCAGATCAGCACGGCGAACGGCCAGCCGAACAGCGTCGCGGACGCGACGACCTCGAAGTAGTCGAGGGTCAAACGCGCGTGGCGGGCGAGCGCCATGTGGAAATCGCCGTATCCGAGCGTACGGGGCCAGCCGCCGAGACTGAGGTTCATGTGCACGGCCAGCGCGAAGAACGACAACACCATCACGGTCGCCGGCAGGGCCGACAACAGGATCTGCGTCCAGGATAGTTCGAAATACAGGCGCCGGCGCATCGCCCACGTCGTGGCCGCAAACAGGATGATCAGATGGAGCAGCACCAACAGCCAGCCCATGCCCGACGCCGTCATACCGTATCCTTTATCCTGAGGTCCCAGTGGCCGTATCGTACGAGCGGGACGGACGCGACCCTTTCGACGCCCGAATGTCCCGGTTCCTTGTAGCAGGAGCCGCCGGTCCGGGGAAGGCCGTTTTTTCAGGCGCGGCCGTGGATGGATGCCCCCGGGGCCGCCATGGGCCGGAGGCGCCGGGAAGTTCGGCGCATCATTTCTTCCAATCGTTGGAAGTTTGGGCTATATCTTTTTCCAATCATTGGAACCTCTGAGGAGAATGGGTATGACCTCGGCACCCTTGTTCAATACGGTTGATATTGTCATCGTGGCGCTGTTGCTGGTGGGCATTCTGCGGGGCACGACGCGCGGGCTGTCCGGCGAGCTGGCGAGCGTCATCAGCATCGCGGTGTCCGTGTTCGCCGGCTGGTATTTGTACCGGCCGCTGGGCGAG
>CAYRPR010000599.1:0-1698 GCA_964425945.1 uncultured Verrucomicrobiota bacterium
ACTCGCGACCTCTTGAACCCCATTCAAGCGCGCTACCAGTCTGCGCTACGCCCCGTCAGAAAGAAAATCCGAAATAAGAATTTCGAAACTCGAAACAGTCTGGAACGCTAACATGATTCGGCGATGCGGTCAACCGGGTGAAGAGGAAGGAACCACGGATGTACACTGATGAACACGGATACCCACTCCGGCTCGATTCAGAAGGGATGAGGATGAGGGATTCAGAAGGGATGAGGGCGGAAACGGTTCGACAAAGCTCACCGCAGGCCCGCCACTTGCCACTTGTCACTTGCTGCTCGGCCCGAACCCCGGGCTTGATTCGATGTGCCGGACACTATAGGGTCTAGGCCTCGAACCATGAAGAAGAGCAATCCATCCAAGGACTGCGCGGGCGTGAACCTGGAGTTCTGCGTCTGCGATACGGTCAACTCGCTGACCGCGCGCGTCGCCACAACCGGCGAAGACCGGGCGGACGGCGTGCTGAACCGCTATCCCAACTCGCTGAACATCATCGAAGCCCAGAAGATCCTCATCGACACGATGATCCCCGGCCGCATGTCGCCCGGCCCGCTGGAACCGGAGGAGCTCGGCCTGTACCTCGTGCGTCGCCTGAGCCATGCCTGGCGACAGCTCCGGCCGGAAATCGAGCGCGCGATCCCCTTCCGGTGGATCGGCGCGGCGGCGGTGACCGAAGGACCGCCCGAACCAGTGGACGCCAAGGCCGAATCGTTCCAGACCATGAAATCCTTCTACGCGCGACTGCGCGATGTGCGGGAACTGGTCATCGATGACATCAAAGCGGCCTATGCCGGCGATCCGGCCGCCCTGACCTTCGCGGAAGTTCAACTGGCCTATCCCGGGCTGTTGGCGATCGTATCGCACCGGATCGCGCATGAGCTCTATCGGCTCAACGTGCCGATCGTCCCGCGCATCATGAGCGAATGGATTCATTCGAAGACCGGCGTGGACATCAATCCCGGCGCGAAGATCGGGCGCGGGTTTTTCATCGATCACGCCACGGGCGTGGTGATCGGCGAGACCTGCGAGATCGGAAACTACGTCAAGCTCTACCAGGGCGTCACGCTCGGCGCGCGAAGCTTCCCGCTCGACGAACACGGCCGCCCGATCAAGCACATCAAGCGGCATCCGACCGTCGAGGACAACGTCGTGATCTACGCCAACGCCACGATCCTCGGGGGCAATACCGTGATCGGCAAGGGCACGACGATCGGCGGCAACGTGTTCATCATGGAATCCGTCCCGCCGAACAGCTTCGTCGCCTCCAAGCACCCGGAATTGCATATCAAGTCGCACGGGGAAGAGAAATAGGGAGGAAAGAGTTCAGTGTTCAGTGTTCAGGGAAGACAAATCTTCAACCTGCTGAACTCTGAACACTGAAACCTGAATACTCTCCTTTATCCCAGCTCAATCCGGCCGCCCTCGACGGCGAGATCGGCTTGGGGCCAGGCGGCGCGCACTTCATCACGACGCCGGTTCATCAGGTCATCCGCCATGGCGCCGTGGTGAGTTATCAGCAGCTTCTTCGCTCCCGTCCGCCGAGCCAATTCGACGCCTTCCTGCCACGTACTATGCCCCCAACCGCGATAGGTCTCGTATTCGGCCTGGGTATATTTTCCGTCGAAGAGCAGGATGTCCGCGCCGCGCGGCGAGGAACATAAATCCATGAACGCCTTCAGC
>CAYRPR010000600.1:0-1696 GCA_964425945.1 uncultured Verrucomicrobiota bacterium
ACGCCGTTCCTGTTCCCGTGCACCATCGCGTGGCTATCGTTCCTGCCTGCGGCGCCGCGCAGGCCGGTCCTGCGCGTCATGATCTGGACGGCCTTCGCGGTGATCCTGATCGTCATGCTCCGGCAAGGCCTCGGCCTGCCGGTCCGGGACCGGATCCTGACCGGACAACCGACGGAACGGATCGTCGGCCGATGGATTCAGGAAAACGCCGACCGGCTCGACGTGAATCCCGGACCGCCGCTTCAATCCGCATCGTGGAGCGCGAATTACCACAACGGCCGACAACCCGTGATCGCCACGGCGCGCCCGCAGTACGCCTACTGGGCCCGCGGCGATCTGTTGTTGATCCGGCGCGGATTCCGCTATCCCTTCGATCTGCTCATCGATCTGTGCGCGTCCAACCACGTCGATGTGATCGTGGCGGATGCCTACCTTCGATCGACCTGCCCCGGGTTCGATGACAGCGATCCACGACTGCAACTCCTGTCCGACCGGTGGAGCGAGGAAGGAATCCGGCTTTACCGCTTGTCGATTCCGGCGCCGAATGGCTCGTGAACAGAATATTTCGCATGCGCATGACCCGATACATATGGATGGGCTTACTGATGGGCGCCGCCATCATCGCGCTGGCGGCTTATCAGGTATGGCCCTCGTCGCGCCTGGCGTATCGGATCTACTCATTCCCCCTGATCGCCCCGCCGGCGCCGCCGGCCGCATCGGAAATCCGACATCAGCCCACCCCCACCCCCGTCAAGGCGCTTTACATGACCGCGCGAGTGGGCGCCAATCCCCGGTGGCGGGAAAAACTCATATCCTTCATCGAAGACCGGGAAACCAACGCCGTGGTCATTGATGTTCGCGACGTCTCGGGACGGACCTTCTTTCATTTATACGACGCGGAGGGGCGCCTCTTTGACGGCGTGACGAATCGTTACGGCGATATTCAGGGCTTGATCGCCGATCTGAACCGGCGCGGCATCTACACCATCGGACGAATCTGCATATTCAAGGACCGGCATCTCGCCGAGCGCCATCCCGAATGGGCCGTGCGAAGCCAGGCGACCGGCGCGCTTTGGAGGGATCATGGCGGTGATGCCTGGCTCGATCCAGGCGCCCGGCCCGTCTGGGAACGGGCCGCGGAGACCGCCCTTGCCGCGCACCGGGCGGGATTCGACGAGATCAATTTCGATTACATCCGTTATCCCACCGACGGCGACATGGAAGACGCCGCGTACCCGCTGAGCGGCGACCGGACCAAGAGCGAAGTCATGCGGGAAGGATTCGCCCTGCTCGACCGCCGGTTGCGCGACGCCGGCATTGTGACGTCCATCGACGTGTTCGGCATGGTGATGATCAACCCCGGCGATCAGGGCATAGGACAAGACTTGGAAGAACTTGCTCCATACTTTGATTACATCTGCCCCATGACCTATCCGTCGCACTATCCCGGACGTCATTTGAACCTGGATCCATCGAGGGATCGTTATTACGAAATCGTCAAACATTCCCTGGAACAGGGCGTGCAACGATTGGTGGCACAGGGCATGGAGCCCGGGAAGATTCGCCCCTGGTTGCAGGATTTCGATTATCCCTACCCGTACGAGAAGGGCATGGTCCAAGCCCAGATCCGCGCGGCCTATGACGCCGGGCTGGATTCCTGGATGATGTGGAACAGTCGCAGTACCTTCACGCGCAA
>CAYRPR010000601.1:0-1681 GCA_964425945.1 uncultured Verrucomicrobiota bacterium
CCTTCATGGATGCCGAAGGGAAACGCGTGCGCCTCATCCTGGGAACCGCATACGGCCAGCGCTCGCCGGTCCGCACGTCGTCCGACATGTTCTATATGGATGTCGCCCTGGATCCCGGTGCGATCATTCCATTGCCGGATGAACACGAGGACCGCGGCATTTATGTCCTCGAAGGCGCGATCCGCGTGGCCGGCACCGAATATGAAGCGGGCCGCATGATGATCTTTCGTCCCGGTGATCGGATCGCGGTGCAAGCGGGCGAGCGCGGCGCGCGCCTGATGATGCTGGGCGGCGCGACGCTCGGCGGCCCGCGCTATATCTGGTGGAACTTCGTCGCTTCGTCGAAGGATAAAATCGAGGAGGCCAAGGCCGCCTGGCGTAAAGGCGATTGGGACAGCGGCATGTTCAAACTGCCGCCGGGCGACGATCAGGAATTCGCCCGCGCGCCGGAATCCTGACGATCCGCCCCGCCCCGCTTCTCGGCGAGCAGCAGCAACTGCTTGCTCATCAGCGACGCCGGATGCATGAGCCAGCGGTATAAATCCCGCTCGCCTTCACTGCGCCCGGCGGAATACTTGGCCCGGGGCCGCACCTCGATCCGCGTCGCCAGCGCCAGCAACGGATAGAGCAGGATCCATAGAACATGTCCCGGCTCGATCCGCGTGACGCCCAGCCGGCGAATGGCAAACCCGGCCTGATGCAACAGCGTGTGCAGAACCGGGAAGTCGGGGATGTGAATGTGGTACGCGTACAGTCGTTCGCGATTCATATCCCAGCCGGTCCGGCGCTGGCAAATGCCGTGACAACCAGTG
The DNA here is from genome assembly GCA_964425945.1 of uncultured Verrucomicrobiota bacterium. Lineage (GTDB taxonomy): Bacteria > Verrucomicrobiota > Kiritimatiellia > SLAD01 > SLAD01 > CAYRPR01. Next base: position 813 of record CAYRPR010000601.1, read on the forward strand.
AAGGCGAATTTGAGACGTGAGGACAGCCGATTCAGGTTGGGCGTGGAGAGCACCAAAAAGCCGCCGGGGCGAACGATACGCCCGATTTCGTGTACGATACCGATATGCGCGTCGAGATGTTCGATGACTTCGGTCATCAGCACGGCATCGAAATGGCCGTCGGGAAACGGCAAGGGTTGCGTTAAGTCAATATCCTTGTGAATCGTAATGCCGGACGGAATGACCCGGTCCTTGGAGAGGATGTAGTCGTCATCACGGAAATGGGTTCCCTCAACGCGGCATCCGTCATGGAGCAGGTGCTCAAGGATCACCGCGTCGCCACAACTGATATCCAGCACCGAAAGATTCGGATAGCCAGGGAGTGAGCGCACCATCCGGGTTACGGGGCGTATGACAGACTTGCCGGGCATGAATGATTATCCTTCATGTGAGCCGGCATCATACGACACCGATCACGGGAAATTGGCAAGCCTCTTTGACGCGAGATGCGCGGCTTACGGGAGTGCTGGCATGGCCAGCTTCGTCGGCGAAAAATACATCGGGCCGCCGGCATCGTCGTAGAGGGACTTCAGCGTCCGGTCATCGCCGTGGGTATTCAGGCCGATGTTCATGATGTCCAGGATATAGACCGAATCAGCCAAGCCGCGGTGATAGAGATTGCCACCGACCCCCAGGTACTCGCTCAACGGATGAATCGAATGGGATGGAGCCGATGGGAACCACTTGCGAAAGAGTCGCAGACTGTCCACCACGGGCGCGTCCGGCAGGTCCAAACCGTTGCGCAGGATTTCTTCCCGGATGAAATCCACATCGAACCGGGCGTTATGGGCCATCAGGACCGCCCCATCGATGAACGCCATGAACTCATC
>CAYRPR010000602.1:0-1681 GCA_964425945.1 uncultured Verrucomicrobiota bacterium
AAGCGCTGCCACTTCTGCTATTTCAAAGTTTATACCGACCAGAACGCCGCCGAGTTTGTGGCCTTCGATGAGATAGAGCAGGCGGGCCAATCCTTCTCGGTGCTGGTTGGAAAGATAGGCGAATTTGGTATCCGCGATGTTCTGGAACGGATTTTCTCTCAGATTCCAATAGGATATGTACATGCTCAGTGCGCGTCCTTGAACGAGCCCATGGAGGCCGACGCAATGCTGGCCCACCCGGACTGCACCGGGGAGGATCCCGATCGCGCCGAAGCACTCCAAGCCAGATTCCCGGCTGTGATGCCGGTATCCCGCAGGATCAGGTCCGAGAATTTCGGCTTATCGCCGGAAGATGGGCGCGGCGGGGCGGCGGGCATGATCCGGGCCGGCTCGTCGCGGGGCGTGGTAAAGGTGGCCTTGGCCGCGCCGGATGCGGATGCCCCGGCGACCAGGCCGCTGCGGCTCGCTTCCACGATGCCCGTGCGGGACTCAATCCGGTATTCCACCTCATCATTGGCGATATCCGACCCGAGATACTTGTTGGTCAGCCAGGCGTACCGGTTCTCTTCCGGATTGAACAACAGCGAAATCGATACCGGCACGACCTCCTCCAGCAGGCGCCGCAGTTTGAATGCGGGGGTGGAGGCGGGCTTCGGAAGGGTGAAGAGGGACGTGGTGCCGAGGCGATGGAACACCCGGACAAACGAAAAAATGTGTTCCGCCAGGTGATCCAGGTCCTGAAGGGCCACCCACGGCAGACAGGAATCGAGGACGACGCGTTGCACGGCCTGATCCTCGATGATCTGCTTTAACTGCAGGAAGCCGTCGGGCGGAAGCTGGATGTTATCCTCCCGGTCGCGGCCGGGGACGAAGTCGCTGTATTCCAGAATGATCAGGTCGCCGGACTCGATGGCCGAATCGACCGGTATGCCCAGCGCGGCGGCGTAGAGCGCGACGTCTTCCGCCGGGCGAGCGGACAACAGGAGCGAGCGCTCGTTCTGGCGCAGGCCTTTGGCGAGAAACTGGAGGCCGAGGATGGTTTTGCCCGATCCGGAGCGTCCGGTGGCGAGCATGACGCGGCCCTTGTACGTGCCGCCGTACTGCTCGTCGAAGAAATCCACTCCCGTTAAGGATTTAGCTATCATGGTCCCGCACCGTGCTGGTTTGCGTGTCCGGCGCCTTGTTCAGCAGTCGCTCGATCACCGATTTAATGAAAGACATCTCAAAAGGCTTGGTCAGAAAGTCCGTTATACCCAGTTCTTCGCATTCCTCGATCCGTTCCTGCGTCGGGTAGCCCGAGCAGACGATAATGGGGCAGTCCGGGCGCCGCTCGCGCAATTTACGGACAAGCTCCATTTCACTCAGCCGTCCGGGCATGTAAAGGTCCGTCAGGATGATCTGAAATCCCTTGTCCTCGGCCAGATCATATCCCTTGCCGCCATCGTTGGCCGCCGTGACGTCATGTCCCATGGAATCCAAGAGGCGGCAGATGTACTTGCTTACACCCTCGTCATCCTCAATAATCAGTATTTTCGCCATGATCTAAGTTACCCGAGTTCCGAGGCTTAAGGTTCCGAACTATAAACCCGCAAGTTTACTTCGCCATGACGGCGGTATCAAGTCCCAATCCTTAATACCCGCTTAACCGAATTACTGTTAAGACGCAATAACGGTGATTTAG
>CAYRPR010000603.1:0-1680 GCA_964425945.1 uncultured Verrucomicrobiota bacterium
GCATGCTCCTCACCGTCTCGCTGCTGATGCCCGTCGCCGCGCACGACGCGCTGGAAGGCATCCCCCGCGACACGATCGACACGCTGATCTTCGCGACGGAATCCGGCATCGATCAGTCCAAGGCCGCCGGCATCTATGTCCACCAACTCCTCGGCTTGCCCAGCCATTGCAAGGCGTTCGAGGTCAAGCAGGCCTGTTGCAGTAGTACGGCGGCATTGCAGATGGCGCTTTCGTTCGTCGCGCAGAAACCGGGCAAGCGCGTGTTGATCGTGGCGTCGGACGTGGCGCGCTACGGGCTCGGCGCGGCCGGCGAACCGACACAGGGCGCCGGCGCGATCGCGATGGTGATTTCCAATCAGCCGGACGTGATCGCGCTCGATACGGACTGGGGCTCGTATACGGAGGACGTCATGGATTTCTGGCGTCCGAACTATCGCGATGAAGCGCTGGTGGACGGGAAGTACTCCATCAAGATCTATCTCAAGGCGCTCGGCGCGTCGTGGAGCCATTACACGCGCGAGTCGGGTTTCACGTTCGCGGATCATGCGCGCTTCTGTTATCACCTGCCCTTCACGCGCATGGCGGAGAAGGCGCACCGGCATCTGGCGCACCTGTGCGCCATGGATCATCTATCCGAGGACGTCCTGCAGGGGCACATCGAAAAGGGTCTGCGCTACAACCGGCTTGTCGGCAACACGTACACGGCCTCGCTGTACATCGGGCTGGCGTCCCTGCTGGAGAATGAAGTCGAGAACCTGGCCGGCCAGCGCGTCGGATTGTTCAGTTACGGGTCGGGTTGCATGGCGGCTTTCTTCAGCGGCGTGGTCCAGCCCGAGTACCGCAAGACCGACCGGGTTGAACGGCATCAGGATATTCTGGCGAGTCGCATCCCGCTGACTTGCGCCGAGTACGAGGCGTTCTACTCACACGCCCTGCCGTCCGACGGCCGGGAATACGAAACCGCGCGCCATGAAACCGGCCGGTACCGCCTGGCGGGCATCCATCAGCACCGGCGCATCTACGAAGCCTGCTCCACCGCGCACCCCGCGGCGGCGCATCATCTGGCGATCGGCCCGGCGGCCTGATCCATATCGGGCTTGCGTTTTCGGCCGCTTCTCTCCATAAATGCGCGGACACAAAGGATTCATCATGACAGAAGAACAACCGCCATCCACCCCGTCGACCGCGCCGGATCATGGCGCCGCCGACCGCGAAGCGCATGAACTGTTGCGCGAGTACGGCCAGCCGGTCGCCATCGGGCTCGCCATCGCCGTGGCCATTTTTCTCGGCATCACCATCTACCGCTACCAGCAGCAAAGCGCCCGGGAACACGCCTCGGAACTGCTGATCAACGCCCGGTCCTTCGATGACCTTCAGCACATTCTGGATCAGTACGCGAAGACGCCGTCGGCCCCGCTTGCCCTGCTCGGCATGGCGGCGGAACGGTATCGCGAAGGCCAGTACGAGCTCGCGCAACTGCATTACAACCAGTTCATCGAGCGGCATCCGGACCACCCGATGCGACCCGCCGCGGAACTGGGGCTGGCCTATTGCGAGGAGGCCTTCGGTTTTGCGGGACAGGCCATGGCGCGCTATCATCAATTCGCCGAGGCGCATCCGGATCACTATCTGCGGCCGCTGGCCGTGTTCGGACAGGCCCGCTGTCTCACGCAAATGAAC
>CAYRPR010000604.1:0-266 GCA_964425945.1 uncultured Verrucomicrobiota bacterium
GAAGTTGTAGGCCAGTTGCGCGATCCAGTCCTTCGGCGCCGCATTGAACCAGTTCGGCCCCCAGGCCCGCATCAGGTTCTTGGTCAAGGGGGAAAACACAATACCGCCATAGATGTAATAGGTCGGCATGAGGTCATACATCTCGGCGGGAATGAGCCAGTCGTACTCCATGGACCGATGCAGGGTCACGTCAATCGAGTGCACGGCGCCGTCACGCCAGATTTCCAGCGGGATCGATTCGCCCACCTGATTTTCCTGGATGTAAT
>CAYRPR010000604.1:276-1679 GCA_964425945.1 uncultured Verrucomicrobiota bacterium
ACGACATACTGGTCCGCTCCCTCGGGCGGAATTCAACGGTCATGTCGTCCGCGATCGGTATGCCCTTGATGGACAACAGGACGTCGCCCTCGCGCAACACGCCGTCCGCCGGCGAGCCCGGCACGATGCCGACCACCAGCACGCCGCTCTGGTCCCTGTCCATGCCGTACATGCGTTTCGCGTCCGGGTTCTCCATGTTTTGCGGAATCACGCCCAGACTCGGGAATCCGTTCAGGCGGTTGTCCCCGATGTCCGCCAGGAAGTGCCGGATCACCGGCACGGGCACCATGTACCCGATATTCTCCGCCTGCGACATGGACTGCATTACGACGCCTACGATCCTGCCGTCGGCGATGACCGGTCCGCCGCTGTTGCCTGGGTTGATGGCGGCGTCGAGCTGCCCCGCCAGCAGGTGGGACGAGCTGTGCGCGTAGGTCTGGTGTTCGATACGCGAAATGACGCCCTTGGTCGTGCTGAGCGTGTCGCCGCCGAGCGGAAAACCATACACATGCACCTCATCCTGCGGCAATGGCAGTTCGCCGAGAGTCAAGGGCTCCACATCTTCGAAGAAATCCGGATCGTCCACCGCGAGCAGAGCCAGATCCGCCGCGTGCGCGACGAACAGGACCCGCGCCTGGTACCGGCGGGCCTCGCCGAACCGGCGCACCTGGATGAACGTCTGGTCGCGCACCACGTGCCCGTTCGTCAGAATGCGCCGGCCCTCGATCACACAGCCGGACCCGGTCGAATTCTGCGTGCCGCGCATGCTCCACGGGTTGTAATAGTCGGGCACGTTGTGGACCGTGTAGATCTTCACGATGGCTTCCCGCACGTCCGTTTCGCGCGCGTCGACCGCCGTCGCCGCCCACAGAAGGAAGAAGCCCGCCACCCATATCGACGCCCTGATCATCATGCCGCACACTCCCGCTCTTGAGGTTGCCGCCAGTATAGTCCGCCCAAACCACGACTACAACGGTTGATTCAGGTTAATGGACTTCCAATGATTGAAAAACGTTGAAGGGAATATTTCCAACGATTGGAAATGTAGGGTGTAAAAAGTTCCAATGATTGGAAACGAGGCTAACCCGCATTTCTCACCAAGTTCCGTTTGCAGGGTGACAGCCAACGGAGGGCGGATTACAAATCCGCCTTCCGTTGAGAGGTCCGCCGTTTCCCTTCTCGCGCGCGAAATGCGCATAACGCCCCCCCGACGCACCCTCAATCGGCCCGGTGAGAAATGGGGCTAATTCTGTTTCCCGAGTTGCTCGATGCTGAAGATCAGCCATTCGACCGAGAGCATGGTGTTGTAGAAGGCGTTGATCAGGGCGTCGCTCTTGGCGATCAGGCGCAGGCGGCCGACCTGGCACTTGGTCGTGATCGCGATGGCGTTGCGCATCTCGGCG
>CAYRPR010000605.1:0-1669 GCA_964425945.1 uncultured Verrucomicrobiota bacterium
GTGGACAAACTGATCGCGCGCGCCAAGGACAAGGACGATCCGTTCCGGCTGATGGGATTCGGACACCGCGTGTACAAGTCCTACGACCCGCGCGCGCGAATCGTCAAGCAGGCCTGCGAAGAAGTGCTCGGCAAGCTGCAGATCAAGGATCCGCTGCTGGATATCGCGCGCGAGCTCGAAGAGCGGGCCCTGCAGGATGACTACTTCAAAGAGCGGAATCTGTATCCCAATGTGGACTTCTATACCGGGATCGTCTTCCGCGCCATGGGTATTCCCACCAGCACCTATCCGGTCATGTTCGCGATCGGCCGCATGCCCGGCTGGATTGCGCACTGGATCGAGCAGAAGAACGATCCCGAACAGCGGATCGGCCGCCCGCGTCAGGTGTACACCGGTCCCGTGCTTCGTGAGTTCGTCCCGATCGAAAACCGGAAATAATCGGCCTTCACGCCGTTGCGCCGCCGGGGTATCAATTATTCAAGTGGAGGCGGTCGTTTCATGAGGAGGGCACAACCATGAAATGGGCAAGCGACAAACAGGCAAAGAACCGCGCGGCAGCCGTGGAAATGCGATTTCTCGAAGGGATCCGAACGCGCTGTCCCGGCAACGAGCAGGTCCTCAAGGCCCTGGCCGACCTGTACACTCGCCACGGTCATATCGAGAAGGGGCTGGAAGCCGATCGACGCCTCGTCGAGTTGTGCCCCCAGGAATCCGAAGTCTGGTACAATTACGGCTGCAGTTGCGCCCTCGCGGGCCGCAAGGACGATGCCTTCCACGCGCTGGCACGGGCCGTCGAACTCGGCTATCACGATTACGAATGGCTTCAACAGGATCACGACTTGAATTCCATCCGCGATGATCCCCGGTACCAGCAATTGATGGAACAGTTGGAGAAGGGGGCGGGGAAGACGTCCTCCAACAACTGATGAAGATCGCCATCGGTACCGATCACGCCGGATACGAATACAAGGAACGTATCAAACAGCACCTCGAGCGCGAGGGGCATACCGTACTTGATTTCGGTACGAACTCACCGGAGTCCGTCGATTATCCGCTCTTCATCCGTCCGGCGGTGCAGGCCGTCGTGTCGGGGCAATGCGAGCGGGGGATTGTGCTGGGCGGATCGGGCAACGGCGAAGCGATCGCCGCCAACCGGATCAAGGGCATCCGATGCGCCTTGTGTTGGAATGTCGAGACCGCGAAATTGTCGCGCCAGCATAATGACGCCAACATGATTTCCATCGGCGCCCGCATGATCGATATCGATACCGCCTTGCGGATCGTAGACATGTGGTTGACCACCGAATTCGAGGGTGGACGGCACGTGCGTCGCATCCGCATGCTTGACGAGGACTGACCGCCTCCATGCTATCCCGCACGGAAACCCTTATCCGCCAGGGCATGGATGATCAACTGCATCTGGGCGCCCAGCTCTACATCTCCCTGAAGGGCGAAGTGGTTGCCGACACCGGAATTGGCGACGACATAACCTCCGATACGCTGATGCTCTGGCTGTCCTCCTGCAAACCGATTACGGCGGTGGCCATTGCGCGGCTCTGGGAACAGTCTGCACTGGATCTGCGCGATCCGGTGTCGCGTTACATCCCGGAGTTTGCGCAGTGCGGTAAACAGGATCTCATGATCCGCCATTTCCTCGCGCATAGCGCGG
>CAYRPR010000606.1:0-1662 GCA_964425945.1 uncultured Verrucomicrobiota bacterium
TGGCAGGCGGTTGAATGGCTGGCGACCGACGATGCGATATTGGAGAATGCCCCGGCGTACATCGTCGTGCTGGGTGGCGGCGGGATCCCGAGCGAGTCGGGCTTGATGCGCACCTACTACGCGGCGGAAGCCGGGCACCGGTTCCCTCGCGCGCAGTTGGTTGTCGCATTGCCAGAGGATGGCCCGATAGCAGGCAGTCCGCTCGAGCGGATGGCGGGCGAACTGATCCTGCGCGGGATCGAGCCGGCGCGAATCTTGTATGAATCCGAAGGGACCAATACGAGGTTCCAAGCGCTCAAGGTGAAGGATCTGCTCGGAACCGACGGCATCGCGGAGCCGGTGTTGATCGTGACGTCGCCCGAACACCAGCGACGGTCTTTGCTCGCTTTTCGCAAGGTGGGCTTCGCGCAAGTGGCCGGCCAAGCGGCCTACGCGACGTATGGCGGGGGCGATTTGACGTACGACGAGGAGGATGTGGGCGGCGCGCGCGCGTTGACGCCGAGCCTGGGTGGACGCTTGATGATTCGTTACGGGTTCTGGAATCATCTGGGTTATCTGAACCGGTTCGGACGTGAGTTCTGCGCGTTGACCTATTATAAGGTGAGGGGCTGGATTTGATCATGTAAGGTGGCTCGCGCGACATCGTAGCGCCCGGTGAGGGCGCCGGGCCTACATTCGAGTGAGCCGCGTGAGCGGCTCTTTGGAGTGCGGCGGCTTGACGCCGCTTTAATTTCGAAAAGGACAAGGAGATCGATGAAGATTCAATCTCAACGAAGCCACGACATGACGATGCTGACCCTGGACGGGCGACTGGACGCGGCCGGATCCGGCGTCTTCGAAAGGCAAGCGGCGGATCTGGCCGGTGACACGCGGTTCGTCGTGCTGGACATGGCGAACGTACCTTTCCTGTCGAGCATTGGAATCCGCGCGCTGATCGCCCTGGAACGGCGACTTCGCGCTCGCGAAGGGTACGTGGTGGTGGCCGGCGTTCAACCGTTTGTCTCGGACGTACTGAAGATGGCCGGTGTTTGGGATCAGTTGAAGGCTGCCGCCACGGCCGATGACGCGTTGCGGCTGGTGGACCAATCCCAACAATCGGCGGCCGCGGTGCGGGAAGAGACGGTACACAGTCGCGCGTACCGGGTTCATCCGCTGTCCGATCAGGGCGCCGTCCTGTCCGTGTGGGATCACGCATCATCGGACGATGGCCTGCGCGCGGATCAGTTAACGGGCGCGAATCTGGACGAGCTCGGCCTGGCGTTTGGTGTTGGCGGATTCGGCGTCAATCGCGAGGAGGCGCTGGGCGCACTCGGCGAGTTCATTTCCACGCGAACGGTGGCGGCGATTACACCGGCTGACGGGCATAACATGGCCGACCTCCTGGTCGCGGCGAAACCGGAGAGCACGCTGTTGTATGTGCGGGATGCGGTCAGTCTGCCGGGCGAACCGACCCACTACGTCGAGTCCGCGGACTATGAGGGAACGATACGGGATCTGTTGCGGGATCTCACCGCGCTGGTCGGCGAGGGCGAATTCGGGATGGCCCTTCTGGCCGGGACCGATTCGTGCATCGGGCGGTTCTATGCGAAGGCGGAGGATATCGCGCAGGACCGGAGCGCGACCCGCGACGCGGCGGGCGAGGGGACGCTGTTCCTGGTCGGG
>CAYRPR010000607.1:0-1661 GCA_964425945.1 uncultured Verrucomicrobiota bacterium
CCCACAAGCTGGAAGACAAGTTGTCCGGCGCTCAGATCGCGCATGACGGCCATGTAGGTGTTGTCGGCGAGGGCGTTCTGCGTGATGAGGTACACGTCGGACCGGACCTTGGCGGAGTAGATCATGTAGGTGGGCACGAACCGGCCCGGATCGGTGCCGCCGAAGAAGATGGCGTTGGTGCCCATCTCCGGCGGGTAGTCGGGGTTCGGATACTCGGCCCAGATGCGCTCGAAATCGTCGCCGTGCTTGATTCGAAGGTCCTCCCTGATGCCATTGACGCCGCGCAACTGCCAGTTGCCGAACTGCCAGCCGAAATCATGGCCGTTCTGTTCGGCGCCGCCGATGATACGGATCTGGTCCTCGTCGAAGTAGTTCTGGTACACCAGCGTCAGAGGCATGACCGCGGCGACGATCACGGCGAGGACCTTGGCGATGCCGATGCCACCCAGCCACATCTCGAGCATGGTCAGTCCGAAGACCAGGCCATAGCCCATCCATAACGCATAGACCGCGTGCGACTGGATCAATTGCACCCGCTGGATGAACAGGGTCTGGATGTCGAATTTCGGATTGAGGAAGACGATCAGGATGAAGCTTACGCTGATGAAGGTGATCAGGACGGTGTAGAGCCAGGTGCGCGAACGCCGGTCGATGAGACCGAGAAAAATGAACGGGAAGGGGAGCAACGCGACCATAGCGGTCGGCAGGGTAAACTGTTCCCGCAAATCGACAAAGTAGGTCTTCATCTGCGCGATGAAGGTCTGCGGATCGCCGATGATGTCGGAGGGCGTGATCTTCTCGTACTGGCCGCGCGTGATGGCGTGTTTGAGGCCTTCGGCCGTGCGCGGATAGCCCCAGTTCATCGGCGGGTTCTGTTCCGAGGCGAACGGCATGTAGAGATAGAAGGAGATGCCGAGCGCCGACAACGCCACGATGATGAGCAAGCGCCGCCATTCGGTGAAGATCCGGCGGCAGTAGATGAAAATGCCGATGGGCGCGAGCAGGAACAGCACGGCAAGAACGAAGGTCATATCGCCCGAATCGGGTGCGCGCGCGCGGGCCTGGCTGGCCAGGAAGAACAGGCCGGCGGCGATCGCGAAGCACAAGGCGGCAAAACTGTCACGGAACAGCACGCGATCACGGAACCCGATGGCGGCCAGCAGGGCGAGCCCGACGAACAGCAGGGTCTGGTGATTGGTCAGACCCAGACCGAACAGATACGCCGTGAGATACAACACGTGATCTTCATGCGGACGACACATCCAGCGATAGGTCAACAGGAGCACCAGGACCAGAAACAGGGCGTTCAGGCTGTAGACCTCGACAATGACCGACTGAGACCAGAGCACGGGGCTGAACGTGTAGAGCAGGCCGGCGGCGACGCCACTGGTCCAGCAGATCAGCGTTTCGGTGGAATAACCCAGTTCCTCGTTGGCCTTCTTCATCGTGCGCATCATGTCGGCGCCGGAGCGGCTGACGAGCATGGCGAGGATGGCGCAGGCCAGCGCGCCGGTGACGGCGGAGAGGAGGCCGACGGACCAGGCCGGATTCGGCTGGCCGTTGTATTCGACGAAGTGGAACACCCACTGAAAGAGCCAGGTCAGCAGGGTCCAGATCGGATAGCCGGGCGGGTGGGGAACGCCGAGGTAATCGGACGCGAC
>CAYRPR010000608.1:0-1657 GCA_964425945.1 uncultured Verrucomicrobiota bacterium
AACGAGACTGTTGAAAAACGGATGTAGAGGTCTCGCTTTCGGCTTATTATTGTCCTCCGTTCAAACCCGGCGGTCAAGCGTCCGGATGCGTGCCGCGTATCGGCTTCCGGTTGCCTTCGACCGAATGACCGGGGGCGTATGGGCCATAACGTCGGTTCCTGTCCTTTAGTTCCATCCGGCCCCGTATTTGCCAATCTTCTCCATGTTGTGCACCAGGCAGTACAGCATCCACTGAACGTTCACCTTCGCGCGGCCTCTCAATGTGAATCGGTCCAGCCTCTTCTGCACCCGGATGTTCCCGAATACCGGTTCCACATTCGCCAAACGCCGCCCGTAGATGCGGCGCCCCTCCGGCGTATCAATCTTCTCTTTCATCGCTTCCGTCAAGGACCCCGCCGCCCGGCCGTGAAACAGACGAACCTGACGATACTTCCCGTGCGCGTTGCGCAGACACCGCGCGCGCAAGGCGCACCCCCGACAGGACCGCTCCGACGCGCGATACGATGTGGCCTGGTAACCATCCTTTTCATAGCGACCGTTGCGACGCAGTACCTGGCCGGCCGGACAGATCAGTTGATTCGCCTCTTCATCAAGCGTGAAAGCTTCCGGCCCAAACCAACGCTTCTTGGATTGATACCGATCCTTGTGTTTGTCCGTCGAACGCCGATGGCGCTCGGCTTGCGCAAAACGCGGATCCCGTTGGCGAAAAAGACGATCCGGGATATAGGCATCCACTGCTTCCCGCTCGCACACCTCCAGATTCGCCACACTATAATAGCTGGTGTCCGCGCTCACCACCTTCCCAGCCAGGGGCCCCGCACCAGCCGCCGACAGATTCTTGCGCCCGGCCTCCAACATCGGCCCCGCATTCGCCCCATCATCCCCATCCCCAAACGCCGTGGCCGCCACCACCACCTGATGCCGCTCATCCACCAGTGCATTCGCATTATACCCTTGAACCACCCCGTGCGAACTGACCATCTTCGCCGACTCGTTATCCGTCACATTGCTCTGTACCTCCCGGCCCCGACGACCCCGTTTCGGCTCGTGCGTCTCCAGAAACTGTTCAATTCGATCGGCCTGACGTTTCAACCGCTCAATCCGCCGCTCCCGGCGCTCTCCGTCGCGATCCCCGCCGCTGCGATCCTCGTCCCGATGCTCCCGGATCGCCTCTTTCACCTTCTGCCCCAACTTCCGCTGCTTCTTGCGCAGATCCTTGAACGTACCGCTCCACTCCTTCGACGCGTTCGACGAGACCTTCGTCCCGTCCAGGCTGAAATGGGTCCCTCCCAGCAACCCCTCCTGTTCGCACACCAGCAACACCTGCGTAAACAACGACACCACCCGTTCCTCGCCCATCCCCGATATGAAGTTCGCCAGCGTGCTGTGATCCGGCTTCTGACCGCAACTCATGGCCATGAACAGCACGTTCTCCCCGCACGCCCGCTCCAGCTTGCGCGAACTCATCAGACCCCGCGAATACCCCAGCAACACCACCTTCAACAGCATCTTCGGATCGTACGCACAACGCCCCGCCTGATCGTTCTGGAACTTCTCGTGAAAGATCGTGGTATCCACCCGCTCCTCCAGCAGGTGGTGAATGGCGTATTCGAGGGTTCCCGGCATCAACTGATCTTCCAGCGACACCGGGATCATC
>CAYRPR010000609.1:0-1655 GCA_964425945.1 uncultured Verrucomicrobiota bacterium
CGCCGCTCTGCAAGCCGATCGCCCCGAGGATCGGAATCTGCAGCTGGTGGTCTGCGGTTATAACGGGGTGACCCCGTTTCATATCGCCGCGCCCCATCCCGACCTGTCCTCCATGGACCGGGACTTGCTGGATGCCAACGAGGCCCTCGTCCAGGGCCGGGAAACGGTGGAACGCCCCTGCCGGCGGCTGGAGGATGTGCTCGCCGAATACCTTGCGGAAACGCCCATCGCCTTCTTGAAAATTGATGTGGAAGGCGCGGAGAAGGTGGTGATCGATTCCAATGACTGGACCCGATTCACGCCGGCGGTGGTGGTCGTCGAAGCCATCGACCCGGTCACGCACGCCCCGTCCTGCGAGGAGTGGGAACCCACCCTGTTGGGACACGGCTACCGCATGGTGTGCGACGATGGCATCAACCGCTTCTATCTTCATGCCGACGCCGCCCGCTTGGAGTCGGCGCTTGCCCGGCCGGTCACCCCGCGAGATCGTTTCACGCCCTATATCTGGTTGAAACACAGCCTGGCAACGATATCGACTTTGGAACAGGAGAATGAACAATTGATGCGCCGTTTGGAGCAGGTCGAGCACGCTCTTCACGCGTTGAAGGCCGGTCGAGACCGGGCGGCCGGCACCCTGGATCGCGACGTATCGGCGGGCTGAGCGCGTGGCGCAGGCGAGGGGGCGAGTCCGGTCCCCCAGGAGACGGAAACCATGCAGATTATACTTACCGGCATGCATCGATCCGGCACGTCGGCTTTCGGCCGGTTGCTGGACCTGCTGGGTATCTACAGCGGTGAACCGGAGGACTATATGGACGCCACACCGGATAATCCGCTGGGATATATGGAGCGGACCGACGTAGCGCAGTTGAACGATGACATGCTCCGCGCATGCGAAGCGCGATGGGATCGTGTAACGGGATATACCATGCCGCCCCCCGCTGAAACGGCGCGCGCCGTGACCGAGCGCGCCAGAAAGATTGTGCGCCATGTGGACGCTCACCGGCCTTGGTTCATTAAGGACCCCCGATTCTGCCTCACGGTTATGTTCTGGCAACCCCTGCTGGAACAGCCGCTCTGCCTGATCACCGTTCGCAATCCGTTACAGGTGGCGCGATCGCTGTTGCGTCGCGCCGACGCGGATGTGACGTCCGGTCTCGCGTTATGGGAGTATTACATGCGATCCGCCCTGCAAAAGACCGCCGGATGGCCGCGGCTCCTTGTCGATTACGATCAGATGATCGGTGGTCCGTACGCGTATGCACAGCGATTGCGCGCCCGGTTATCTGAACGGGGGGTGGCGGGCCTCAAGGAGCCGGACCGGCGGGAGGTGCAACGCTGGATTTCCCCCGAGCTGCATCGGCATCGGGAATCTCGCGAGGCCTTCGAAACGGAAGCCACGGACGCGCAGGTCGCCTTGTACCAGTCCTTGATCGAGGGATCGGCGTTGGACGGAGATCTGCAGCCCCTGTCCGATCAGGCCGTGGCGCGGCTTAAGGAATACGAATACATCGTGTCGCGCCGGGACCGTGTCATGGAGGAGGTTGGGGACGAGTTGGAGCATCGCGGGCGGCTCATACGCGATTTGGAACGGCGATGCGATCGCGGCGACAAACAGCTGGAACGGATTGAGCATCACCTGTCGGTCCTGGTCG
>CAYRPR010000610.1:0-1646 GCA_964425945.1 uncultured Verrucomicrobiota bacterium
TTGGCCTCAACAGCAGGGGGGTTGGGGGGATTCATCAGTCGACGACGGGTGAAGCCGCCGGCATATGGGGAGCTACGAACTCGTTCGCGGCCAACGCGGCCGGCGTGCGGGGCGAGGTGCTGGCGACTTCCGGCGCCAGTCCGGCGTTCGGCGTGCATGGCCGCCATCTGGGCGAGCGCGGCATCGGCGTGCGCGGCGATGGCCGTACCACCGGCGTTCATGGGGTGTCCACCGCGTTGGACGGTGTGGGCGTTCGCGGGGAAGCCAGCGGAACCATCGGCCAGGGCGTGCGCGGCGAAGGCTCCACTGGCGTGTACGGACTCGGAGACGCCAGCGGGGTGACCGGCGAGGCGGGCGATTCCTCGAGTTATGGCGTGTGGGCCATCGGCTCGGGCGGACGGCTTTCGCAGCCCGCCCTTCGTGCGGACAACGCCAGCGGCCCAGCCATCTATGCCCTCGGCAGCCGCGGGGTCGAAGGAGAAGGTACCGAGTTCGGCGTCCGGGGCGTGACCTTCGATGACGACGGGGTCGGCGGCTCCTTCACGAACTTCGCAGACGGCGGAGTTGCCCTTCGCGCGACCGGTGTGGCGGAGGTCGACGTCCTCAGGATCATGGGCGGCGCGGATCTGGCAGAACACTTCGAATTCTCCGAACCGGTTGAACCCGGCAGCGTCGTGGCCATCGACGCCGAGCGGCCCGGCAAACTCTGCCTCTCCCGCGAGTCATACAACAAGCGCGTGGCGGGAGTCGTCAGCGGCGCGAACAACCTCTCGGCCGGTGTGGTCCTGGGCGAGGGGCCGCCCACCGAGGCAAGTCACGCCGTCGCGTTGAGCGGGCGGGTCTGGGTGCGCTGCGACGGTACCGCGGCGGCGATCGAGCCCGGGGATCTGCTGACCACCTCCGACAAACCCGGAATGGCCATGAAGGCCACGGATTATCAGCGCGCTCAAGGTGCCATCCTCGGAAAGGCCATGAGCGGCCTCGAGTCGGGGACCGGCCTGGTGTTGGTTCTGGTGACCCTTCAGTAACAGCGCAGGGACAAATCTCATCCGCCTCGAAAGGATGAACCCATGAATCCGAAAAGAATACATCGCGTCTTCTTCCTGCCGGCGGCCATCACGCTGGGGCTCGCCGGCCGTGCGCCGGCGGCGCCGGAAGATGTCGGCCAATGGGACGGGCCGTTCTGCATACCTGTGGGCGGCACGAACATGATCCATCTTCATACCGGCAAGCTCCTCATCTTCCCCGGCCACTACGCGTCGCATCACGAGATCGAAACCTGGCTGTGGACGCTGGTCCCCGGCTGCTACGGTGAGAATCCACGCGACGGCTTCGATCCGGACTGCTGGGAGCGCATCGATAACGAAGATTCCAATCTGTTCTGCGCCGGTCACGCAGCGATGGCGGATGGGCAGATCCTCGCTGCGGGCGGGCACGCACCCCCCTTCGGGAATCACGTCGGCCTGGCGGACACGAACATCTTTGATCCCGATACGGAAACATGGAGAGGTCCCAGCGACGGCGTGGCTTCCATGGCCTACCGACGTTGGTATCCCACCTGCACGACGCTGCCCGACGGGCGCATCCTCACCGTATCCGGCTCCAACCGGCGCTGCGCGGGTGGAGGGAACAACGGCGACAACTGC
>CAYRPR010000611.1:0-1645 GCA_964425945.1 uncultured Verrucomicrobiota bacterium
GTGACCGATGCGACGGGCGACCGGCTCCTGTGTCAGCTCGCGAGCCTGTTCCACGGCCACGGCCTGCTGCTCGACAAGCCCGCCGAAAAGTATCCGCGACAACTCAAGGACGTGCTGGCCGATCTGACCGATCCGGAACCTCTCAAGGACGTGCTGGACATCGACGATGAGTCGACTCGTATCCGCGCGCCGCGGATATGGCTGTACAGCCCGCTGAAGACCGTATCCGGCCGTGAAGGGCAACTGCGGATCGAGATCCCCGACGGCACGCATTTCCCGGACGAGTGGGATGTTGTCGTGCGTCAGATCTATGCGGATTGCGGCCGCGTGAAACTCAAGCCCCTGCACGGCGGTTACACGTCCGCGACGTTTCAGGTCGAGAGTTGGGACCAAGTCGGACGCCGGATGATCCCGACGGTGCTCAAAGTCAGTTCGTTGCCGATCACGGAGCGCGAGGAGCGCGCCTACCACGACTGCGTGAAGAAGTTCATTCTGAACAACAGCACGGTGATTATGGGCAAGGCGGAGCGGGGGAACTGGTCCGGCCTGCGCTACAACTTTGTCGGCGTCAACGGACCGGAAAGCCAATTGACCTGGCTGGCGGATCATTATGTCAAGCGCCCGATGACGGAGCTGACGCCGTTGTTTGATGCCCTGTTCCTGCAGGTGCTATGGGCGTGGTACGGACAGCCTGCCCGGGAGACGATCCGTCCGTTCGTGGATCATAATCCGGCCGGCATGTTCAAGCTGATCGCGCAGCATGGCGAAGAGGTGCTGGGCGTGAAGCCGGATGCCGAAACCGTCGCCTGTCCGGAGCTGGGGCGGGACTTACCGAATCCGTACCGGTTCTATCTGCGGGATTATGACCGCTGCGCGGATGTGACGCGCGACTGGTACACGTCCATCACGCACGGCGATCTGAATTTGAACAACATACTGCTCGACGAGAAGGAGAACATTTACGTGATCGACTTCTCGGAAACCTGTCCGCGCAACATTGTGTCGGATTTCGCGCGGCTCGAACCGTTGTTGACCGTTCAGATGACGCGGATCGAGAGCGATCAGGATGCCGCGCAGGTGCTCGGATTCCTGGCGGGGTTGTTGGAGCCCGATTCCATTCGCGAGACCCCGCCGTTCCGGTATGATGGGGACGATCCGCTGGTCCGAAAGGCGTATGATGTGATCTGTCTTCTGCGGGGATATGCCGTGAAGGCCTCGCGGGATCAGGACGATCTGCTGGCGTATCTGTTGCCGTTGCTGCAATGGACGATGCCGATCGTGTCGTTCATCCAGTTGCCGGTCCAGTACAAGCGCGTCTCGATGCTCGCCTCCGCCCTGATCTGCGAGAAGATCCAAGGATTGATGGCGGAGTAGCGGACTTTAGCGCAAAGATCGCAAAGGCCGCAAAGGTTTCTCTTGGGGGGCTCCTAACGGAGGGCGGATTACAAATCCGCCCTTCGTTGCGAAAGGGTATTTCGGCCCTTTGACGCCCGTCATTATATGCGTTATATTTATAGCATATGAAATCCAAGACCTATTCGATCATGGAGTCCCAGCACAACCTGTCGCGGGTATTGCGGGAGGTGTCGGCGGGGTACGAGGTGGGGATTACCCGGCGCAAGAAGCTGGTGGCGCGCATTCTCCC
>CAYRPR010000612.1:0-1642 GCA_964425945.1 uncultured Verrucomicrobiota bacterium
GCCTGTTTGAACTGGTCGAACGTCGCTGAATCGACCGGTCCGCTCAGGCTGACGAGGGTTACATCGTCCCGCGGTTCGACATGAATATCTAGATTGGGTCCCGCCATAATCCGCACCATCCCGAGCCGTAACCTAGCCATTACACAGCCCTTTGTATATCTGACCGCCGGGCTCCGGTCCAGCAAATACCAAGGGTTTTTGGGACGGCCCGCCCCCGGCGCATGTATGTGGGAATAGGGGAATGCTGGGCGACGGCGAGATGGCGCGGGGGGGATTCGACCGGAAATGCGTTCTTTTCCGGTTGCAATCAGGGGGGCAGGACCTTATAGAGCGGTCAAGGCAGGCATTTTGAGCGTCAGCCTATACGTAAATGTGGTATTGTGTGTATGATGAACGAATAGGTTGACTTTATACATACAGGGGTTGGGAATGGATCCGGCGGTGGCGAAAGAAAAAGGGATAGGTCCGAACGCGGAAATTCACGATACGGACATTATCTTCGAATGTCCGCATTGCGCCAAGAGTCTCGCGATTGACCAGCGTGGGGCCGGGCTGATGATTTCATGTCCGGATTGCGGTTCGCGTATTCAGGTTCCGTTGCCGGAGGGCGTGGATGAACCGCCGGCGGGTCAGCCGATTCCGGCGTTTCGGGGCGAATACGATAGCCAGGTTCGCAATCTGCGCGAAGCGCTGGAAAACTCGCGCGCAAAAGTTCAGCACCTGATGGACAGCATGGAGGAGGTGCGCAAGCGCCGGTCCTACCTGGAAAAACTGCGCGTGGAGAGCCTGTCCCGCTACGAGCGCATCAGCGACGAACTTGCGGTGATCCAATCCGCCCTGGACCGCATGGTCGGCATTCTGCAGGAAGCCACCGCGGAATCGTCCAAGTCCACTTCCGATACCTGGGCGTGATTACGCATGAACGGTGGAATGATGAAGAAGCCCCTAGCCACAGTTCTGTTGGTGCTGACCGGCGTGATCGTCGCCGGTGCGAATACACCCACCTTCGACCGGTACCGCGTCATCATTGATCGCAAGCCGTTTGGCGATCCTCCGCCCGCTCCGGTCGCGGCGGGCCCGGCGGTCCCTCCGCAGGAATCGTTTGCGCGCACCATCCGCCTTACCGCCATTCTGGAAACCGAGGACGGCGATATCCGCGTCGGACTGATCAACCTGCGCAACAACGAGAGCTTTTTCCTGAGCGTAGGCGAAACGAAGGACGGCATCGAGCTGGTATCCGCCAATTACGATGACGAGGAAGCGGTCCTGAGTCGCGGCGCGGAGATGGCCGTGATCAAGTTCCAGACGGGCGAGGCGCAATCCATTACGCCGCAAGAGCATGCGCAGCGCATGCAGGCCCGCGCGCCGCAGATGGGCTATGAGGAGCGTCGCCGGGCTCGGCGCGAGCAGGCGCAGGCCCGTCCGCCCCCGCCCGAGCCGATCTACACGGGGGAAGCGCTGGAAAAACATCTGCAGGAGTACCAGATGGAAGTGATCCGGCAGGGATTGCCGCCATTGCCCATTCCCCTGACCGAAGAGATGGATCGCAAGCTGGTCGAAGAAGGCGTTCTTCCGCCGCTGGAGTAGACCGAATCCCCGCTCGTCCCGCGTCCTCCTCGTCGTACCCCATACCCGATTGTCG
>CAYRPR010000613.1:0-1641 GCA_964425945.1 uncultured Verrucomicrobiota bacterium
ACGGAAAGGACGGAAAGGTAGGGGGCCGGTCCTTTGCGTCGTTTCGGTCCTTTCAGTCGTTTTCATGGTCGGTTCCTCAACCTGTAAAGAAACCAGCCCACCTGTTTTCCGGTGAAAAATGCGGTTTTCCCGTTTTTTCTTCGGGGTGGGAGGGGTTTTGATATCATGTGAGACATGGCAAACGACAAGGACAGATACTGGGTGGGTTTCGATCTCGGCGGCACCAAGATGATGGCCACCGTCTTCGATTCGGAATTCAAGAAGCTGGCCTCCGAGCGCAAGAAGACCAAGGGCCACAACGGGATGGAGGCGGGGCTGGACCGGATGGTGAAGACGATCCAAGGCGCTCTGGACCGGGCCGGCGTCAAGAAGGGGCAGGTCGGCGGTATCGGCGCGGGTTGTCCCGGTCCGCTGGATCTCGACAAGGGGATCATTCTGGACACGCCCAATCTCGGATGGAAGAAGGTGCCGATCAAGGAACACCTTGAATCGGTATTCGGTTGTCCGGCGGTCATCGGTAACGATGTGGATGTCGGCACGTACGGCGAATACCGGTTTGGCGCGGCGCGGAAGGCGCGTTGCGTGGTCGGCGTGTTCCCCGGAACGGGCGTCGGCGGCGCGTGCATCTATGAGGGCCGCATTCTGCGCGGCAAGAAGGGCTCGTGCATGGAGATCGGGCATATCGAGGTGGAACGCGACGGCCAGGTCTGCGGGCCCGGAAAATACGGCAGTCTCGAGTCGGTGGCCAGCCGCCTCGCGATCTCGGCTCAGGCGGCGATAGCCGTCTATCGCGGTCAGGCCCCGGTGTTGCAGGAGCTGGCCGGCACGGATATAGCGGACATTCGCAGCGGCATTCTCGCCGAGGCGATCAAGCGGGGCGATCGGGTCATCGAGCAGATCGTCCGGCAGTCCGCGCGCAAGCTCGGCATCGCCATCGCGGGTGTGGTCAATCTGCTTGCGCCCGATGTGGTCGTGCTGGGCGGCGGCCTGGTGGAGGCCATGCCCAAACTCTACCTCGGGGAAGTGGAGGCGGCGGTGAAGGACCATGCGATGCCGAATTTCACCGGCGCGCTCCGTATTGCCGCGGCGCAACTGGGCGACGATGCGGGCGTCATGGGCGCGGCCGCGCTCGTGGAGGATGAATGCAACCAATTGATGGCCAACAAGTAGAATTTAACGCGTTCCGAACAGAGCCCTCATCGCGGTTGAACGGGCGCCGTTAAGTGTTAAGCATTTAGATGAGCTTGAACGACACCATGCAGGAATCCCTTCCAGCTTCGGAACCGGTCAAATTGTCGGCCTTGGCGTCGGCACCGCGCCGCCCCGTTGCCGTCATTGATATCGGATCATCGGCCATCCGCATGGAGATCGCGGAGCTGGACGAACTGGGGAACGTGCACAGCCTGGAGGCGCTTCAGCATCCGGTCAATCTCGGCAAGGACACGTTTACGGCCGGACGCATCGACCGGGAAACGACGGAGGAGTGCGTGCAGGTTCTTCGTGGATTCCGCCGTATCCTGCAGGAGTACGGGATCACCGACAAGGATCAGATTCGCGCTGTGGCCACCAGTTCGGTACGCGAGGCGACCAATCGCGACAGTTTCTTGAACCGCATCTTCATCGCCACGCACATCCCCGTGG
>CAYRPR010000614.1:0-1631 GCA_964425945.1 uncultured Verrucomicrobiota bacterium
CGGGTTCGGGTCATCCCGGCGGATCCATCTCGTCCGGACGATTCGCCGAGGCGCTGGCCCTCCACACGATGGACTACGACGTATCCGATCCGGAATCGCCGACCGCGGATATCCTGTCGTACGCGGCGGGCCACAAGGCCCTGGGACTCTACGCGCTCTGGGCGCTGCGCAATGAAGTCGTTCGAATCGGACGGCCCGATCTGCTTCCGTCCAATCTGAAGTTTCAGTTCCGTCTGGAGGATCTGCTGGGATTCCGTCGCAACCCGACCAACCAGACGCCCCTCTTCAAGAAATTCGGGGCGCGCGCGCTGGACGGACATCCGACGCCCGCCACGCCGTTCGTCAAACTATCCACCGGCGCGTCCGGTGTCGGCGTCGCGTCGTCCGCCGGTCTGGCGCTTGGCGCTCTGGATATTTATCGGAACGACCCGCCGCGTATTCACGTGATCGAGGGCGAAGGCGGGATGACGCCCGGCCGCGTGGCCGAGACCTTCGCGGGCGCGGCGACGATGGGTCTGCGCAACCTGTTTATTCATGTCGACTGGAACCAGGCGTCGATCGACAGCAATCGCGTCTGCCGCGAGAAGAATGAGCCCGGCGACTATGTGCAATGGGATCCCGTACGATTCGCGGACCTGCACGAATGGAATGCGATCTATGTGCCGGACGGAAAGGACATCCGGATGATCCTCCAGGCCCAGCGTCGTGCGCTGGAACTGGATAACGGGCAGCCGACCGCCATCGTGTATCGCACGATCAAGGGATGGAAGTACGGGGTAGAAGGCCGCGCGTCGCACGGCGCCGGCCACAAACTCTGCGCCGCGGGATTCCATGGCGCCGTGGGCACGCTGGTCGAACAATGCGGCGGCCGTTTCCCGGCCTGCCCGGACGACCGTCAGCGTTGCCATGGCAACGATCCGGTCATCATCGAGGAATGTTTCTGGAATGCCCTGCTCGTGATCCGTGAAGCCCTGGAGAAGAATCCTGCGGCCATTGGCGCGCTGGCCGACGGGTTGGCTGGGTCGCGGGAACGGTTGCACGCGCGGAAACGCACGCCGCGGAAGAATGCCCCCCGCATCGAACTGATCCACGACGCGAAGAAGATCAATCCCGCCGAAGAACCCTCGGCGCTGATCCTGGCGCCCGGTACCCGCATCACCCTGCGCGAGGCGTTCGGCAACGTGATGAGCTATCTGAATCACCTGTCCGGCGGCGGCGTCCTGACCGCCGCGGCCGATCTCATGGGATCGACCTCCGTATCCAACATCGCGAAGGGGTTCGCGGAGGGCTACGTGGATTTCCGCGGCAATCCGGATGGACGGTTGTTCTCCGCGGGCGGCATCTGCGAGGACGCCATCACGGGCATGCTGTCGGGGCTGGCGACGTATGGCTGGCACACGGGCGTGGGATCGTCGTACGGCGCGTTCATGGCTCCGCTCGGCCATATCGCCGCGCGCCTGCACGGCATCGGCAGCGAAGCGCGCCGGGCGTTGATTCCGGACGCGCCGTTTCACCCCTTCTTTCTCGTGTGCGCCCATGCGGGCCTGAAGACCGGCGAGGACGGGCCGACCCATGCCGACCCGCAACCCCTGCAACTGCTGCAGGAGAATTTCCCGCCGCGCGTACTGATC
>CAYRPR010000615.1:0-1624 GCA_964425945.1 uncultured Verrucomicrobiota bacterium
GGGCGTGCACCACGCCGCGAGACCGGCACATTCGGCCGTGTCGGCGGAGAGCAGATTGACCGTCCATCGGATGTAGACGCCGTTGCCGGTGCCGCCCGGATAATCGGCATAGCCGGTGCCTGTATATCCCTTATGTTCGGACTGCACCAGTACACCGCCCGCCAGTTGCGCGTTTTCGGCTTCATAGAGCGCGTTGGTCTGGCTGGCGCGCAGGGTCACCGTATAGCGGCCCGGCACCGCGTAGGTATGTGAGACGGAGGCGCCCGTATTGGTGATGCCGTTGCCGAGATCCCATGAGAACAGGCCGCCGGGCGGAGCCGGTGCGGCCAGCCCGAAGGTCGTTTCTTCGCCCAATGGAGTGGGCGGAACCGCGGCGATCAACAGATCGCCAGGGAATCCGATTGCGTCCGATGCGGTCTGGAATGTGGAGCGGAATTGCGTCGCGATCGCGTTTCCGACCAGGTCACGTAAGCCGCCCGCCGGCAGAATGATCTCGTACGCTGTGTTGGGCAGGAGCGGTTCGTCCGGCGCGAAATTCAACAGGGTGTAGGTGCACGACCATTTACCGGCAATCGCCTGCCCACCCACCGGCCGCACAATAAACGTCGAGGCATCCACCGTGGCGAATTCAGGCCATTCCGACATGGACAATGCGATGCGCGTTTGCAGAGACTGATTCTGCGCGCCATCGGACGGAAAGACTTTCAGGACCGTCGGCGGCTTGTTGTCCGGATTGATATCGTGTACGACCAGCACCGCGCCCACGTATTGGTTGTTTACAAATTGATCGTCCGCGACCGCCAGCAGGTTGCCGATGGGACAACTGAACTGATCGTCCCACGATGAATTGCGCCCGACATAACGACCGAGCAGGGTGGGAATGACCGGGTTGGTGACGCTGTACTTGTACACCCCCTCCGTCCCGCCGCGCAGGCCGCCCAGAAACATGCAGTGATCCGCAAAGCTGACATATTCGCTGGCCGGAACAAAGGTCGAGGAGAGCAGTTGTATATTGCGCGGATCGCTGGTCACATCATAAATGCGGAGCGGAGTGATGAGATAGGCGTAACCGTCGTAGAATCCGCCGATGTAGGAATTCGCGCCGCCGGTTACGGAGTCGAGCAGGCGGGGATTAAGCGGGTCCGTGATATCCACCGTCGCGATGCCGGCGGTGTCTTTCGGCGTGGTGATCACCAACAGGTTGCCCAGGGCAAAGAGCGGACCCGCCGACACGCCGCCGAGATTCGCCTGGCTGAATGTTTTCACCAGTTGCGGCTGGGAGGGATCGCTGACGTCGATCACGTAGAGACCGTAGACCGTTGCGCCCGCATAAATATAGTCGCCCTGCCACGCCACGCCCCAGATCGCGCCGGCCACGTCTCCATAGTTAATATTGGGCAGTTGGATTGAGCTGATGAGTGCGGGATTCGTTGTGATGGTCATATCCCATATATCGACGCCTTTGCCCGAGATCGTGGCCAGATAGGTTGTCCCGTTCGTCGTGCGCGCGTAGGTCACTTGGTGTGATTCCGCTTCACCGGCTGAAAACGGGCTGTTCATCGTGACCTTCTTAACGGGGGAATAGGGATTGGAGATATCCCATACTTCATGCACGCCGTTGCCG
>CAYRPR010000616.1:0-1611 GCA_964425945.1 uncultured Verrucomicrobiota bacterium
GAGCACGAGGACGTTCGGGACGGCGATCATGTGGTGTTCTCGCTCCGGATCATCTGCGGGCCCCGCACATACTCGATGTCCGCGACCTGGATGAGCGGGATCTGGGCCCCGTCCATCGTCGGCACGAGGACACGCTCAAGGTCCTCGATCGTATTGCGCAGTTCACGTGGATATCGCACGCGTACAGGATATCGTTCGCGCCCCTCAACGGTGGTTGTGATGACCTCACCGCCGACGGCCACCGCGATCACATCCTGCACGTCCGTGATGTTCAGCCCGTAGCGGGCGATCCGCTCGCGATCTATGTTGACTTCAAGGTACGGCTTGCCCACCACGCGCTCGGCATTGACGCTGACGGGCACAATGCCCGGCACTTGACGCAACTCCCGCTCGATCTCAACGGCCACGCGATCCAAGGTCTCCAGATCCGGCGCGCGGAGCTTAACGCCCATCGAAGCGCGCATGCCCGTCTGGAGCATCACCAGCCGCGTTTCGATCGGTTGCAGTTTGGGCGCGGAGGTCGTACCGGGAATCTGTCCAGCGCTCACAATCTCATCCCAGATGTCGTTAGGCGTCCGGATATGATCTCTCCACTGCCGGACACGACGCCCGTTCTCATCCACGGCATATTCGGGTATGTACGTGATGAGCGTCTCGATCATGGATACCGGCGCGGGATCCAAAGCGCTCTCCGCCCGCCCCAGCTTGCCGACCACCGTGTCCACTTCGGGAATGGCGGCGAACGCCATATCCTGTTTCTGCATCACATCGAGCACTTCGCCCAGCGAGGCGTGCGGCATGGTCGTCGGCATCCAGAGGAACGCGCCTTCATCCAGCGGCGGCATGAACTGTCTTCCAAGGCCTGGAAATTCATGGGCCAGTTTTGTCCAAGGATTGGAAAGTCGGATGGTCTGCGGATCGCCACCCAATCGGTCATATGTCCTGGGAATGAAACCGAACACGCGGTCAAATCCCAACCAGACGCAAGCGCCCCATAACACAAGAATTACGGGGATGCTCAAGAACAGCGCCTTGTGCGCGAGACACCAGCGCAGGATTGTACCGTAGGCGCGCTGGAAGAGGAGAAACAGTCCTAACAACCCGCCGATCAGGCCCGCGACGAAGATCAGGTTACGCACGAAGCCGCGTTCGGGACCAAGGGGTTCCCAAACAACGGAGAGGACCCACAGAACGACAAGGCCTGCGGCGATGCTGAACAGGCGCGATGGCCCTTTCGGCAGGGACCGGAACCGGCCGTATTTCTTCGCGATCAGGATGTGCGCCGCCGCAGGAACAATCGTCAGCGCCGTCATCACCGACGCGATCAGCACGAAGGTCTTGGTGTAAGCAAGCGGCGTGAACATCTTGCCTTCCGCGCCGGTCATGGTGAATACGGGCAGAAAACTGATTACGGTCGTGGTGATAGCCGTCAGGACGGCCGATCCGACCTCCGTCGTCGCGCGATAAACGATCTCGAGCCGGCTATCCTCCGGCTTCGCCTCATCGAGATGCTTGAGAACGTTCTCGGAAATGATCAGGCCCATATCCACGATCGCGCCAATGGCAATCGCAATGACGGCCAGCGATACGACATTGGAATCCACGCCAAAC
>CAYRPR010000617.1:0-1604 GCA_964425945.1 uncultured Verrucomicrobiota bacterium
GAACAAATGCAGCCCCGACCGCGATCCCATACGGCGGGTCCGTCACCACTGCGTCTACGCTTCCGTCCGGAAACAGCGGCAGGATCGCCAGACAATCCCCGTGGTAGATGGTGATGCCGCTCGCCTCATCGTGGTAGTATGGCTTAGGAAGCGTCATGATCCCCCTCCACGATCTCCACAATCTTCGCCGCCAGTTCGGCCCCCCGCTCCGGCTCGGCGATGATCGCGCGTGCGAGCGACCTGATCCGATCCGCGTCCGCCTGCCGACGGCGCGCGATCTCACGCGCGGCCTCGATGGCCGTGCGAGACCGTGCCGGGCTGGACAGGCGGAGGGTCATTCGCCGTCCTTTCTAACGTCGGGCTGCCCGAACCTCTTGTCGAACTCGGCGAGCATGGCGTCGGCCAGAGTCGCGACGGTTTCGGCGATGGCTCCCGGCCCGGCTGCCCACTGAGACTGGCACAAGACCAGCCCGTTGGTCGCAGAAACAGACCACAACTCCCGCCTTGCCCGCTCCCGCTCCGCATCGTCCACCACCGGCGCGGCTGGCCGGCCCTCAGCCAACGGGGGAAGGACGAGGGTGAGAATTGATGGATCGACCCAACAGTCCCACGACATGACATCTACATCACAAACCTGATATGTGCCATCACTGCTGTCCCGCTGGACAACGATCCCGTAATGCTTCCAACCTGGAACCGTCACAATCGAACCGGGCCTGATCTCGCTCATCGCATCATCCTTTCGTTTCGTCGCGGTTCCGAACCGGGTAAATCTTTTCGCCGCACCACGGGCAGTAGTTCATCATCACCCCGCGATCCTTGCGCTTCTGCTTGAAGCAGTAGCCGTGGAACTGATTCGGCCCGTTGGGATGAACGGTCGTAACCGCAACAATGCCCACACCGCTCAGAGTGGAGGTTGGGCAATCACGCATCTCCTGCAACATCCAGCATTCTCGCAGATCGTTCTTGACCCGCCTGCACTTCGTCCGCTTTCGCCCGGTTGATGTATCTGTGCTCATCGCATCATCCTTTCGTGTCCGACTCGCTCCACGGCCCGACGATGTTGCGCTCGACCGTTCCGGCCGGGAACAGGTAGACGCGATCAGGCCGCTGCTGCAGCAGCATCTTCTCCGCCTCCTCGACAGTCTCGGCGACGACATGCGCAAACTCGGTCACGCCGTCCGGGCCGGTCGCACATTCGACTTGGAAGAGATGCAGAGCGTTCATCGTCGTTCCTTTCTAATGTCCGCCCCGACCGTCAGGCCCGGGCGGATCTGACCTGCCCGCACTCGGGGCAGGGTTGGCCGCAGAGGTCAATACCGAAGGGATTTCAACTGCGGCCGGAAGTGTCAATCCTCGTCGTCCGCGCCCTCGGTCGTCTCGCTCGCGTCCGCGCCCTCGCCGGCCTCGCCCAGGCGGACAAACGTCGCCCAGCCGCTGCGGTAGCAGAAGGGATCGAGACGGCCGTCCTGCACCTGATCGCGGTTGATCGACAGTTTGGCCGTGATGTCGGCGCTGCCGGCGCTCAGGCGGTGAACGTCGGCGACGACCGTCAGTTCTGCCTCCGTCGTGATCGACGCGCCGCATCCATCTGCGATCTTCAG
>CAYRPR010000618.1:0-1593 GCA_964425945.1 uncultured Verrucomicrobiota bacterium
GTCGATCGACACCGAGCGACGCCTCCGCGGCGAAAGGCAATTCCTGGTCCAGCAAGAGCCGGCGAAGCAGGGTGTCGGCGGGCGATTGGATCGTAAACGGTGTGTCGCGCTGAAACATCTCCTGTTGCCGTCGCTCAATGATGCGCGTGGCCTGACGGTCCGCTTTCTCGCGATGCGATGACGGACTGCGGCAGGACGTCAGCGCCAGCGCCAAGCCCACCATCGGAATACAAAGGATTAACGTATGGGCATCTCGGGTCATCGATCCATAAAGCATATCTGAGGCGACGCGAATATCCAGAAGATATCGGTCAATTGCACGTCGTCCATCTCAAGGTCTTGCCGACTTAACCCACCCCGCCCCGCCTATGCGGGGCACCCTTCCCATGGAGGGGATAGAGGAAATCTCCCCTCCGCCGGAGGGGTCTCCCGAGCGCGAAGCGCTTCGGGAGGGGGTGGATCCGGATCGTACGCCACAAACGTCCGACGTAGCGCCCGCTTGTTCTTTGCAGTAAAATGCGTCTATAGTAGGATTTCGACGAGGAGAGAGCATGGACTGGAACATGGGACAACTAATGGACGTGGCCACGGGATACTGGAGATCCTGTGTCCTGTCCGCCGCTGTCGAGTTGAACCTGTTCGATCATATCGGGCCGGATGGCTCGGACGCGGAGACACTGGCCCGAAAGACCGGCAGTTCCACTCATCATCTGGCCGAACTGCTGGACGCCTTGAGCGCGCTGGGGGTTCTGGTGAAAATCGGTGATCGTTACGGATTCGCGCCTGGCGCCGAGGCGCTGCTCAGCCGCCGGAGCGACACCTGCATGTTGGACGCCCTGCGGTTCAATGCGAATTTGTATCCGCTCTGGGGTCAACTGGCGAACGCCGTGCGCGAAGGCAGCCCGGTTGTGCCGCCCGGCGCGCATCTCGGCCATGACCCGGAGCGCACGCGTAGCTTCGTCATGGGCATGCACAGCCGCGCGCTCGGCATGGCGCCATTGCTACTGCCGGCGCTGGATATGACCGGCGTGAAGAACCTGCTCGATGTGGCCGCCGGTCCGGGCACATTCAGCCGTATGCTCGCCGAACGGCACGACCCCCTGCATGTGACGCAATTCGACCTGCCGGCCGTATTGGCGGTCGCCGAATCGCTGGCGGCGCAAAGCTCCGCGCAATCTCGAATCCAATTTGTTCCCGGCGACTATCATGGTGACGAGTTGCCCGACGGGTTTGATGCCGCCTTGTTGTGCGGCGCCATTCATCAGGAGGATAAATCGTCCGCGGCGGAAATTCTCCGAAAGATCCGGAGGGCATTGAAACCCGGCGGGCGGCTGATGCTGGTGGATATGATGCTGGAGGAGAACCGGGTCGGACCGTTGTTCTCGAATCTCTTCTCGATCAACATGATGTTGACCAGCCCGAACGGCCGCGTTTTCTCCGCCGCGCAGTTGACCCGCATCGTACAGGAAGCCGGGTTCTCCGGCGCGGCATGCCGGCCGATTCCCCCGTCGCCCTACTGGATCATCACGGCCTCTTCGTAGCTCCCTGCTGGAGCAGGGAGCTACGGGGATCAAACTGACCGCTCCGTCGTAG
>CAYRPR010000619.1:0-1592 GCA_964425945.1 uncultured Verrucomicrobiota bacterium
TCAGAGCCGCCTGGGCGACCTCCCGCTCCCGCTGGAGGTCGATCTGTTCATTCCGCACCGTGGCCTGTTCAACCTGGGCGCGCAGGAGATCCCCCTGCCCGCCCTCCCCCGCGGCGTACCGTTCGCGGGCAACGGCCACATACTGGTCCAGCAGGGCGAGGTATTCTTCGTTAATCTCAAGCTCCTCGGAAACGATCCAGATTTGCCACGACGCTTCAATCACCTTGGCCCGGACCGTCCTCATGATCTCCATGTATTGGAATCCGACGGATTCGGCCGCGAGGCGCGCGGCTTCTCCGCGGAATTTCCGTTTACCCCAGAATGGAATGCGCTGGCTGATCATCCATTCGAGCTCGTCGGGATCGTCGAAACGGGTCGTATCCGCCCGCATGAAGCTGACTCCCGCCATCGGATCGTCCAGCCCGCGGGCCTGTTCAATCCGGGTTTTCGCCGCCTCCCATTGCATGCGGGCGGCGACGACCTCGGGGTTACCATCGAGCGCCCGGTCGATCCATTCGGACAGATCGGCGCGAACGGGAACTGTGGCAATCGCCAGAATGGCAAGCAGAAGCACGGACACTCGCATACTTCACTCCTTGACGGCGTCATCAATCTTTTTCAAGAACTCATCTGGTTCAGCCTCAAAGTCGGACACGCATCCCTCACAGCAGAGACGTACCAGTCGATTCTGATAGACCAGATCATAGATCGGTCCGTGACCGCCCAGCTTCTCGCCGGAGACCACGCAGGTGGTCAGGGGATAGGATGCCCGCCGTTTCTCGATAACAGCCTGGTCGAGCTTCTTCAGGTATTCCGTCGCATCTTTCTCGAACTTGCCTATGCAACCCGCACAACAGAAGAGCACCTTGCGCCCCTCGTAATCGTGGACATACGGATCACCCATCGAACCGAGCTTCATGCCCGAGACAATACATACATCAATGGGATATGCTTCGCCATCCTTCGTTTCGGCGGCGGGAACCGCTGCGGCCCCAGCCCACAACGCGGCGACACCAAGCCATGCACCTTTTATCATTCTATTTATCATCACCGTCTCCTTCCTGTTTAACCCGATAATCGTATCAGGTCTTAATTATCTACTTCCTTGCTCATATCGTTCACGGGATTTGATTCGCATGAATCAGTGAGATGAATCGTGTTTGGTCAACGCGCCGTGATGCAGGCGATGGGGACAGGAGGCATACATGCGCGCGGCAATCATCTGCTCATACTGTTCCCGTTGAGCCGGCGCGAGCACCTGTCGAACCCGGCGAAAATGCTCCATCGTCGCTGCATCAGTCTCCACCTGCGCCTCTCCCATCTCTCGCAAGTACGTTTGTTCTGCATCCTGGGTCCAATCGCGACGCAAGAACTGATCGGCCAACTTATTTCGGGCCGCACAGTGTTGTTCGCAATGTGCCATCACTTGTTCATGGTACACTTTTTCGGCGGTCAGCAGAGCCTCCACCTGGTCCGGGGTCAGATCAAACCGCGACTTCAACCACGCGACCTCCTGCAGGTCGGCCAAGCTCGGAAGCTGAGCGTGAAGGGCCATTTGTTGGCCGGCAAGAAATGAGATAGCCGCGATAATC
>CAYRPR010000620.1:0-1590 GCA_964425945.1 uncultured Verrucomicrobiota bacterium
GATCGGATCGAGCAACAGTGTCAAGATGCTGGAAGAAGCCAGAGCCAGAAACTAAAAGGCAGGAAGGAGTCATCCCGTGGCAGAACTACGAACCTATGTATTCCTGGACAGTCTGCAACCGCAGTTCGCGTCCTTTCTCGCGACCGTCTCGCAGGGCTTTCTGCCCGTCGCCGGCCAGGCGTCCCTCTTCATCGAGATCGCGCCCGGCATGGACATCAACCGGATGACCGACATCGCGCTCAAGGCGACCAACGTCACGCCGGGCATGCAGATCGTCGAACGTACCTTCGGCATGCTGGAGATCCATTCGGATTCGCAGGCGGACGTCCGCGCGGCGGGCCAGGCGATTCTGAACGAGCTCGGCCTCAAAGAGGACGATCGCGTCAAGCCTGCGGTGACGACGAGCCAGGTGATCCGTCACCTGTCGGATTATCACACCCAGCTCATCAACCGCATGCGGCACGGCAACATGATCCTGCCCGGCGAGACGCTGTACATCATGGAGTGCGCGCCGGCGGGTTACGCCGCCATCGCCGCCAACGAAGCCGAGAAGGCCGCGGATATCAACGTGCTCGAAGTGCGCGCGGTCGGCGCGTTCGGCCGTGTCTATCTGGGCGGCGAGGAGCGCGATATCGATGTCGGATACCGGGCGGCGGAAGCCGCGATCGAAGCCGTAACGGGACGGCCCGGCAAGTAATACGGAACACGAACGAGAACCAACCAACCGGAAGAGAGGTAACATATGGCTGAAGCATTAGGCATGATTGAATCGCGGTCGTTTCCCGCTACGGTGGAAGCCGCGGACGCGATGGTCAAGGCGGCGAAGGTCGAACTGGTCTCCTACGAGAAGACCGGCGGCGGGTACACCTCCGTGATCGTGCGCGGCGACGTGGCGGCCGTCAAGGCGGCCTGCGACGCCGGACAGATCGCGGCGAGCCGCGTCGGCGAAGTGGTGGCCGTGCACGTTATTGCCCGTCCGCATGTGAATGTGGACATGGTACTGCCCCTCGGCCGTGCTGATCAGGGCAAGGGCAAAAAGTAAATCCGTGAGCCGCGTTCACCGGCCGCCTGACGCGACCGGTGTGCCCCGGCGGGAGCGATCCATATGAATCTGGGCAAAGTCGTAGGCATGGTTGTGGCCACCCGCAAGGAATCCAGCATGGACGGATTGCGTCTGATGATGGTCCGCTATGTGGATGAAAACGGGAAGGAAACCGGAGGCTCCGTCGTCGCCGCCGATGCGGTCGGCGCCGGACCGGACGAGCTCGTGCTCGTCGCCACCGGCAGTTCCGCGCGCCAGACCGTCAGCACCGACAAGCGGCCCTGCGACGCCGTCATCATGGCTATCGTCGATAGCTGGGATATCAACGGCCAGGTTCGGTACCGCAAGAGCGAAGATTAAGAAGTGTTCAGTGTTCGGTGTTCAGGAATCTGAACCTGTCCGAACTGAACGCTGAACACTGAAACCTGAAACCTCTCTGGAGGTTGTAATGGCAAAACTGACCGACCAGGACATAGAAGCCATCGCCAGAAGAATCGTTTCCGATCTCGGAGCACAGCCGTCCGGCGGTTCCGCCGCGAAAACGCCCG
>CAYRPR010000621.1:0-1578 GCA_964425945.1 uncultured Verrucomicrobiota bacterium
TGAGCTGGTGGTGGCCAGTCTGCGCGTGGCGTATGACGTGATGACGCCGACGCACTACAACAAACCCGGAATCATTGCGTACCCGCTGGACCCGATGACCGACATTGAGATCACCCTGTTGGCCAATGTGATATCCCTCACGCCGGGCACGTTGAGCCTGGACGCGTCCGATGATCGCAGGACGCTCTACATTCACGCCATGTTCATCGATGATGCCGATGAACTGCGGCGCGAAATCAAGAACGGCCTGGAGAAGCGGCTGTTGGAGGTTCTGCGATGAACTTCGGGGCATGGGACCTCTTTTCCGCGTCAGGGTACGGTGTGATGATCCTGTTGTGGATCGGCATCTTCCTG
Organism: uncultured Verrucomicrobiota bacterium; assembly: GCA_964425945.1. Taxonomy (GTDB): domain Bacteria; phylum Verrucomicrobiota; class Kiritimatiellia; order SLAD01; family SLAD01; genus CAYRPR01. Next base: position 355 of record CAYRPR010000621.1, read on the forward strand.
TCGTTCTATCGTCTGGTGCGCGGACCCAGTCTGGCAGACCGGATTGTCGCGCTGGATCTGATCGCCACCCTGATTGTCGGCGTGATCGTCATACGCGCGATTGCCGCGAGTCAGCCGGTTTATCTGATGGCCGCGATCATCGTGGGACTGGTGGTGTTCCTGGGGACTGTGGCCTTCGCGCTGTTCATCCAGAAGGGGGGGCGACCATGAGCGAATGGATCATATCCATCCTGATGTGGATCGGCGGGATATTCATGTTCCTTGCGGCCGTGGGGATTGTCCGGTTGCCGGACCTGTATACGCGCATGCACGCGGCGACGAAAGTGGGAACCCTCGGGGTCAGCGGCCTGATTCTCGCCGCCGCGGTTTATTTCAACCAGCTCGGCGTTACGACCCAGTCGCTCTTGATCATCGCCTTCTTCTATCTGACGTCGCCGATCGCCGCGCACATGATCAGCCGCGCGGCCTATTACACCGGCGTCCCGCTGTCGAAGAACTCCGTCGCGGATGAGCTGGCGGAGAAACAGCGCGATGACAGGAGCCGCGCATCCTGATGAAAGTTGCAAGAACTCTGGTGCTTCTGGTCGCTCTTGTTTCCGCGACGGCCTGTCGCAGCAATCAAGAGCCGGTTTCGCCCCATGTCGCAGACACGGTCGGGCCGCTGGCGGAGGCGCGCTACGAGATGATGCGAAAGATATCCGATGAGCGAGGCATTCCGATACCCCCGGAATTCCATCACATCATGAGGGCCGCCCTCCAAGCCGACTGGATCGCCGTTTCTAACGGATATGAGCAAATCCGGAGGCAAAGCCATTGGTATGAAAGCGACGAGCCACCCGATTCGCGATTTGTGAATGAATTGTGGCATCCCCTCCACGAAACCTATTGGACGTTCAAGTACCTCCTGGCGTGGCCGCACGAGTTGGTCCGGGAATACTGCGACACGATTCTGACCAGCCTACCCGCAAACAGCCTGGTTTTCACGGGTTCGGATAGCGCCCGATTCCTCCTCGGTTCCCTGGCGCCGGCTTTCGGACGAAGCGACATTACTTTCATTTCCCAGAACGCCTTGGCGGACAACACATACATGAACTACGTCCAGGACACATATGGCGAGAAACTCTGGATTCCAAATGTGGATCAACGAACAGCGGCTTTCAGGCGGTATGTGGAGGGCGTTAACGAGGGGACGATCAAGCATGAGCGTGTGACCAACGGGAACGG
>CAYRPR010000622.1:0-1573 GCA_964425945.1 uncultured Verrucomicrobiota bacterium
CCGGCTGGCCGGAAGCCAGCCGAGACCCTCGGCGAGGGAGAGCACCCGGACCGGCCCGATACCCTCCATCTTGTTCAGACTGATATAGGCATCCCGCTCGGTTGCCATCGCACAGCTTATCCCATGATGTAGTGGCGCGGGCTTCCCGCCCGCGATTCCGCGCCTCATCGCGCCCGGTTCACACCTTTAAAGGTGTGAACCGGGCGGGCGGAGGTCTCTGCGCCTACCCATTCGCCTTTTTCCGGCGTTTCCGCCCGAACAGTTCCAACTGTTCCTTCTGCACCAGATCGTAGTTCTTCAACAGGCGGAGGATCTGCAACAGATCGGACTTCTCATAATTCTTGTTGATGTCCACGCGCCGGATCAATTCCTGCAACAGGGTGCGGAAGAGGATCACGCCGTCGATGCCCTTCTCGCGCAGGGCTTCGGTGGCTTTCTTCTTCAACGCGCCCGAGGCCGGCAGGCCGGACACGCACAGAATGCGCGCAACCGGTCCGTCGCCGAGCATCGGCGCGAACCGTTTCACGACGTCGTCCGAAGCAAAGCGGACAACCTCCGGCGACAACTTGATCACGGATGCGCTGAACCGGTCCGTATGCCAGCCCCGCACACCGATAATGGCGCGGGGCACGTGCTTCAGATCGGCCGCCGTCCAGATGATGTGATCCGGAAGCTGATGCGTGGCGACCTGTGGATTCACCGCCAGCAGGTCCACATCCTCCTCCAGGCGTTTTGTCCGGGCCATGACCTTGTGTTTCTGCGGCTGCATGACGAGATAGCCGAGACATTCAAAATACTCCCGCACAACCCATTCATTTACCGCGGCCATTCCACACCTCCTCGAGCATGCGCTCCGGCACGGCGACCCCGTATTCGACGCGACCCAGCTTCTCGGCCAGGACAAACCGGGTAACGCCCTCGCGTTTCTTCTTGTCGGCGCCGACCGCCGAACGGATTTCCTTCCACGCCCGCGCAGGCCATTCGACGGGCAGCCCCGCGGTGCGAAGCACCGCGATGAGGCGATCGGTCTCCGCGGCGGACAGGCCCGTCAGCTTGTTCGAGAGCCGCGCGGCATAGACCATGCCCATGGCGATGGCCTCGCCGTGCAGGTAGGTTTCGTATTCACTGACCTGCTCGATCGCGTGACCGATCGTGTGCCCGAAATTCAGAATGGCGCGCAGACCGCCTTCGCGCTCGTCCTGGCGGACGACGTCCGCCTTGATCTCGCACGATCGCCGGACGATCCACTCCAACAAATCGGGATGATCCAGCACACGGGCGACCTCCACATGTTCCAACCGGGCGATGATCCCGGGGTCCGCGATCACACCGTATTTGATTACTTCGGCGAGTCCGGCGGACAGTTCGCGCGGCGGCAAGGAGGCCAGCACATCCATATCCGCGATCACGGCGCGCGGCTGATGGAACGCGCCGATCAGGTTCTTGCCCTGGGGGAGATTGATACCGGTCTTGCCGCCGACCGCGCTGTCCACCATGGCCAGCAGGGAGGTCGGCACCTGCACCAGGTCGATGCCTCGCAGGTAGCTGGCGGCCGCCTAACCGCCCAGATCCC
>CAYRPR010000623.1:0-1561 GCA_964425945.1 uncultured Verrucomicrobiota bacterium
AGATCGAAAAGGAAAAATTCCGCCGCGACCTGTACTACCGGTTGAACGTCATAACCATCGAAATTCCCCCGTTACGCGCGCGCCGCGAGGATATACTGCCGATGGTGCGTTTTGCCATGCAGAAGGAGCTCGGCGCCAACGCCACGTTGCCCGCGCTCGACTCCGAGGCGCAGTTGATTCTTGAAAACTACGATTGGCCCGGCAACGTGCGTGAACTGGAGAACGCCATTCGATACGCCTGTACCTTCATCCAGGATGGAAAAATCACGCGCGACGTCCTGCCCGCGCGCATTGTGCATGCGGTCGACGTCAAGAGCGCCGGCGGGCGGGTCGAAACCGCGGACGGAGTTTTTCGCGGGCAGACGCTCAAACATTATCTGCGGGACCAGGAAAAGCGATTTCTCCGCGACGTCATCGTTTCGATGGGCGGCGACAAGCGCAAGGCCGCCGACGCGCTGAAGGTCAGTCTCGCCACCCTCTATCGCAAACTGCCCGACGACCTGCAGTAGGCGGCGGCCGTCCCATCACATCCACCCGCCGGGTCCGGCCTTGCCGTCGCTCCGGCTACCTGCGTTCTTTCGGCCCCGGGAATATTGAACCGCACAACGTAGCGCCCCCCGTCCCGCATCGCGCTCATGCGATTCATCGTATTCCCGTATCCGGTCCATCCGCGCGCGGCGCCGTTTCAGTCCTGACTGACCGTGATTTTCTTCCTGCGCGATGGGCTGTCAGCCGTTTTCGGCAGGGTCACGGTCAGCACGCCCTTCTTGAACGTGGCCTTCGCCTTGGATTCATCCAGGCCGCCGGGAAGCGGAATCACCCGTTGGAACATACCGTAGGAACGCTCCATCAGATGATAATTCGGCTCCTTCTCTTCCCGTTCGTGCTTCTTCTCGCCCCGGATGGTGAGCAGGTTATCGTTCAGGTCCACATCGATATCCTTCTCGTCCATGCCGGGCAGATCCGCAACGACCCGGACTTCCTTGTCTGTTTCGGACACATCGACCTTGAAGGCCGCCGCATCCGCCCGCGCGCGGAGCGCCCCGAGCGCCGGGAACCGGAGACCACGGTCGAAACTCTCGAAGAAGTCTTCGAAGACGTCGTTGATCTCGCGGTGCAGCGCCTGGATCGGATTGGACTCCGCCGGCTCAACGCGGGTCAGCTGGACGTTGTCCCGCTTCTTTCTCCACGGTATCAGGTCGCGTACCATGATCGTACACCTCCTTCCTGTTTGTTTCTCTATTCCGCTTTGACGGAAATCTTCCGTGGCTGAACCTGTTCCGTCTTCGGCAGGGACAGGCGCAGTACGCCGTTCTTGAGTTGCGCCGATATCCCGTCCCGATTGATGTCCGATGAGATCGTGAAGGACCGGCGGTACACGCCGGCTTCATGCTCGCCGTACAACAGCTCATGGCCCGCCTGCGGTTCGGGTGTCGTCGCCGCCTCGATGGTCAGGATGTCGTCCTCCACCTGGATGTCCACGTCCTTGTCCGACACACCGGGCAGGTCCGCAACAATCACGAACGCGTCCTTGCGCTCGTAGATGTCCACGGCCGGCCGG
>CAYRPR010000624.1:0-1032 GCA_964425945.1 uncultured Verrucomicrobiota bacterium
GCATTTACGGACACAGAAAGGAATGTGGATATAGAGTCCGGGCATATACACTAGCCCGTGTTTCTCGCCATAGATCGGGGAGCATGTGTAAAATTCGAAATCCGAACTGCGAAATCCGAAAGAAACAATAAATACGAATGTTCAAAATTCAAAACGGCCTGTTCCATGTCACGGCGCCGGTTGCTTCGTGTTTCAGTCATTGGATCTTTCGGATTTCGAAATTCCCGCATTTCTCGTGAGTAATGCGGGCTAGAACGCCTGTTCACGGATCAGGTCGCCCATCTCTTTCGTGGATACGCGACGATGCTGGGTCCGGCACAGATCCGCCGTGCGCGCGCCGGTTCCCAGCGCCGCGTTGACCCCGCGGCGGATGGCTTCCGCCGCGTCGCCTTCATTCAGCGAGTCCAGCAACATGGCCGAGCTCAGGATGGCGGCGATCGGGTTGGCCTTGCCCTGGCCGGCGATATCGGGCGCGCTTCCGTGCACCGGCTCGAACAGGCCGACCTGGCCGCCGAGGCTGGCCGACGGCAACAGGCCGAGCGAACCGCCCAGCGTTGCCGCCGCATCGGAAAGAATATCGCCGAACAGGTTGCCGGTGACGATCACATCGAACTGGCGCGGATTCAACACCAGTTGCATGGCCGCGTTGTCGACATACATGTGTCCCAGTTCGACGTCGGCATAGTCCTCGTCGTGCACACGCTGGACCACATCGCGCCACAACTGCGATACGACCAGCACGTTGGCCTTGTCGACCGATGTGACCTTGTTGCGCCGTTTGCGCGCCCACTCAAACGCCACGCGGGCGACGCGCTCGATTTCCGGCGTCGTATAGACCATGGTATTGTAGGCCTTCTCCTTCGCGCCTTTGCCTTCGCGCGCGGCGGGCTTGCCGAAATAGATGCCCCCGGTCAGTTCGCGCACGACCAGCATGTCCGTCCCGCGAACGGCATCCTCGCGAAGAGGCGACGCCTCAGCCAGCGAGTCCGGAACGGCCACCGGGCGCAGGTTGGCGAAAACACCCAGCGACTT
>CAYRPR010000624.1:1042-1560 GCA_964425945.1 uncultured Verrucomicrobiota bacterium
TCAGCAGGCCGCTTTCCGGACGCATGTCGCCGGTGTGATGATCCCATTTCGGTCCGCCAACAGCCCCGAGCAGGACCGCGTGGGCCTTCGTGCATTGCTCCAGTACGGAATCGGGCAGGGGATTCTGGTATTGATCGATCGCCGCGCCGCCCGCGGCCTCCTCGGTGAATTCGATGGCGAAACCGAACCGGGCCCCGGCGGCTTCCAGCGTCTGAACGGCCTCGGCGATCACTTCCGGTCCAATGCCGTCGCCGGGCAACAAGACAACACGATAGACTTTTTTACTCATGGATATCCTTCGTTTGACCCTGGATTACACGGATAACACGGGTAGAAGTCAAGAGAGAGGCATGGGGGGCTCAACCAGCAACCATCAGCCATTTACCATTCTTCTACATATTCCGCCAGATGCCGCGGCGGTTCTTCTGAGCCTCGGCCTGAAACAACTTGTAGGTTTCCCGGCGCGGATGGTCGGAATCGTACAGGATGGCATTGCCGCCCAGCAGCAGGCGCTCGCC
>CAYRPR010000625.1:0-1559 GCA_964425945.1 uncultured Verrucomicrobiota bacterium
GCCAGACGACCGGCGAACCGTCCGCCACCCGGGTGGTATCCCGGAATCCCGTACCGCAGAACGAGCCGAGCCGCTTCAGATCCCCGTCCCGTCCCGCCGTGGCCACAATCAGGGAGGCGATCAGATGCGGCAGGTGGCTCGTACGAGCCATCAGCTCATCATGCGCCTCCGGGGCCAGCACGGTGACCACCGATCCGATATCCTTCCAGAAACGGTTTATCCGGTCCACATCCCGCTGAGCCGCCCCGTCCGGCGGCGTCACGACGACCAGGGCGCCCTCGTAGAGCGAATCGCGCGCCGCGCTCAAGCCCTGCTGCTCCGAACCGGCGATCGGATGGCTCCCAATGAATGTCGCGGGCGCGTTACGGAGGGCATGCGTCACGTGCTCGGTCAGGACCGTCTTCGTACTGCCCACATCGGTGATGAGCGCGCCCTTCTTGAAACCGGGCAGACAGTCGCTCACCAGGCTTGGAATCGTCAGGATGGGCGTACAGAAGATAATCAGATCCGCGTTCTGCGCGGCCTTCGCGGGTTCGTCGAATACCTCGTCCACCATGCCGCGCGCCAACGCCTCCTCGCGCGTCGCCGCGCGCCGCGCATAGGCCGCGATCGTGCCCTTGAAGGAACGCGCCTTCAGGGCGAGTCCGAGCGAGCCGCCCATCAGCCCCAGGCCGATCAATGCCACGCGTTTCATGATTTCACATTTCCCATCTCCAGCACCCCGTCGAGCGCCCGCATGAACTGCTCGTTTTCCTCCGGCAGGCCGACCGTCACGCGGATATAATCGGGCAACCCGTACCCGTCCATCGGACGGACAATCACGTGTTCCTGCTGAAGCCGCTTGAACACCTCACGCCCCCGCCCCACGCGGACCAGGATGAAATTGACGCAGGACGGGACGTATTCCAGACCGCGTTCGTCAAAATACCGGCTCAGAGCCGCCAGGCCCGTCGCCACCATGTCCCGCGTGCGCGTCACATGCTTGTCATCCTCCAACGCCGCGCGCGCGGCGATCTGCGCCATGGCGTTCACGTTGAACGGCTGGCGCACCCGATTGATCCATGCAATATACTCGGGCGGCGCGACGGCATAGCCCACGCGCAACCCCGCCAAGCCGTAGGTTTTGGAAAAGGTGCGCAGGACACAGACCGGCCGGCCTTCCCGCACATAGCGCAGAGTATCCGGCTGGCGTTCCGGCGGCAACAACTCCACATAGGCTTCGTCGAATACGGCCAGCACATGCTCCGGCAAGCCCTCCACAAATCGATCGATCGCCTCCGGCTCGACCGCTGTGCCGGTCGGATTGTTCGGATTCGCGATGAAGACCAGCTTCGTGCGCGGCGTGATCGCCGCGCGCATCGCGTCGAGGTCGTGCGTGAAATCCGTCATCGGGACCGAGATGGTGTTCGCGCGAAACAGCATCGCCATCAGTTTGTAGATCACGAAGGCGCGGTCGGCCATGACGATCTCGGACTGCTCGTCCAGGAACACATGCCCGAGAAACTCGATCAGCTCGTTACTCCCGTTGCCGATCACCAGATGGTCCATGCCCACGTTGA
>CAYRPR010000626.1:0-1558 GCA_964425945.1 uncultured Verrucomicrobiota bacterium
GCAGGGCGCGCGACTGCGCCAGGCGTTCCGCCGTCTCATCGCGCACCAGGGTCTCCGCGTCGTTCTCCAGGACAAACAGCAGATCGCCTTCCCGAACGGCATCGCCGCGCTGTACCGCAAGCGATTCCAGCACGCCTGGCAACGGCGGGGCGATATAGACAAACTCACCCTCGATGTAGCCTTGTCGCTGGTTGTCAGGGGCGGGATGGCAGGAGGCGATCAGCATGACGAGGATCACCGGGAGGCATCGCCGCCCGCTTGCCACGACATCACACTGGTTGATCATATCAGCCCTTCAATCGTTCCAGGAGCGCGCTGGCCAGCAGCGGCAGGGCGATGGTCGCGTCGCAGACCACGCTGGCCTCGACCGCTTCGTTCTCGTACTTGCCCCAGCTCTTGGACTCCGAAATGGTGCACCCGCTCAAGCCGCCGAACTCGGGGCGATCGGTCGTGATGCGCACGCCGTAATGATAGCCATCCGCGACACGTCGCGCCGTTTCGGCCTTCATGTTCAGGTACGGATAAATCTGTTGCGCCCAGTTGCGCGGAACGCCGCCGCCGACCGTGACGAGTCCGGTGCGATTCGGCCCCTCCACGATCAGGTGACCGTACGTCTCAATGTCCGCCATCGTGTCGAAAACCACCTTGCGGCCCTTGCCAAGGACGCCGCGCCCCCCCGCCGCCAACACATCCAGACCCAGTTCACTGTCGGATATCGCGGGCACAAAGATAGGCACCCCATTCTGCGCGGCGGCGGTCAGTATCCCCCGCCCGTTCAGTCGGGCGCCGAGCTGGGCGCAGAACGCCGTCGTCCGGATGATCAACGCGCCGCCGGCCTCGTTGTCGTACTGCAGCTCCGGCAACAGCTTCGCGACCGTGTCTTCCGCGCGGCGAAACGCCGTCTCCGGCAGATAGGTATCGTAGATGCGGTTGATCTCCTCGTCGCGCAAGGCCACGTCGTCCTCGTGTTCATACCCGACGAAATGCGCCTGCTCCTCCTGATCCACGATGTTGCATAGGTCATGCGACAAGGTGGCGCCGGTGCAGATGATGGCGTCCAACAGCCCGGCCTCGATCAAGCGGACGACCACCAGCCCCATGCCCGCCGGCACCATCGCGCCCGCCAGGCTCATCGCGCGAATGCATTCCTTGTCCCGCGCCATGGCCTCCCAGACATCCAGCGCGAACGACAGCGCGCGGCCCTGAAACGAACAGCCCGCCAGCGCCGTGACCAGATCATTCGGGGATCGAACAGCCAGCGGATCCACCGGCGTGATCTTGCGTTTCAAATAACGACTGGTCATGGCCCTCCCATTAAACGTTCAACGTTGAACGTATAACGTTGAACGTTCAACCCTCAAAATATGTGTAGCCCCTCAACCCGGTCTCATACGCCGCCATGATCTCGCGGCGTTCCTGCGGCGAGATGGCGCCGGCGCGCACGGCGTTCTCAGCGACTTTGCGCAACCGGTCAACCAGCTCCGCCGGATTGAATTCCACGTACGACAGCACGTCGGCCACGGTATCGCCCGATATCTCGCGCGCATACTCGACCTCG
>CAYRPR010000627.1:0-1555 GCA_964425945.1 uncultured Verrucomicrobiota bacterium
ACGATCCCGAAATCCTCCTCGCCGGGGAAAATGAGGAACCGGCATTGCTGATACAGTTCGAGCACCTTCTCGTCGGTCTGCCATCCGAGAAACTCGATATGGTCCGCCGCCTTCTTGCGCAGGCGCTCGTACTCCGTGCCCACGCCGACAATGCGCAGGGGGTAACCGGTTCGGTTGTAGGCTTCCACGGCCAGATCGACCCGCTTGTAGGGCACGAGCGCGGATACGATCAGGTCGTATCCATCATCGCCCGGCGCGCCCGGTACGCATCGCTCCGTGTCGACCGGCGGATACACGACGTCCGATTCGCGCCCATAAAACCGGTGAATACGGTCCTGCACATGACGGCTGATGGCGACGAACCGGTGTACGCGTTCCGAGGTCCGCATATCCCATTTCCGCATGCCGGCCAGAATCGGGCTCAGCACCGCCTTCTTGAGGGGATTGGTCCCGAAGTACTCATCATAGAACGTCCATGCATAGCGCATGGGCGTGAAACAGTAGCAGAGGTGGCGGGTGCCCGGCGGCGGCGCGATGCCCTTGGCGATGCAATGGCTGGTGCTCAACAACAGGTTGGCGGGCGGAATCCGTTTACGCTCCATGATCAGCGGATAGAGCGGCAGATAATACCGGTAGGTCCGGAGGATGCCCGGCATGTGTTGGAGAATGGACGTGTAGACGGGGTGCGCGTTGATCGTGGTCGAAATGCGGTCTTCCTTGTGGATCAGGGTGTAAATCGGCGCGCGGGGAAATCCCTCACACAGGAGTTCCAATACCCGTTCGCCGCCGCGCATGCCGGTCAGCCAGTCGTGCGACAGGGCGACATGCAGGGTACTCCAGTGTTCCGGAAACTTCTTCATTGCGGAAGACTCTATGAGTTTTACGCACGAAGTCCAGTACGGATGACGCTACAGCGCGAGGGCCTGATGATAGGCCTGCAGGGTTTCGCGCGCCGTCCGTTCCCACGTGAACTGGGCCGCGCGGTGCAGACCCCGGACGCGCAACGATTCGGCCAGCGCCGGATCGGTCAACACGCGGGTCAACGCGTCTTCGATTGCTTCAGGCTGATCCGGGTCGATCATCAGTGCCGCATCGCCGGCCACTTCGGGCAGGGAACTGCGGTTACTGCAAATGACCGGCGTGCCGCAGGCCATGGCTTCGAGCACCGGCAATCCGAATCCCTCGTAGCGCGACGACAAGACAAACACGTCGGCGTTCTGATAGGCCTAGACCAGTTCCTCGCCGGATACGTAGCAGGACCAGGTGAACGAGTAAATGACGAAGAGCTCGCGCGCGCGATTCCGCGGTTCGGGGTAGCGCGGGTCCGGGGGGCCGATGATGCGCAGGCGCGCGCCGGGGAGGGATTCCGCGCGGACACGCGCAAAGGCCTCGACGAGGCGGAGCACGTTCTTGTACGGGTCCTGACGGCCGACATAAAGGATCACGCGCTCCTCCCGCGTGGGGCGGGCGATCGGCTGGTAATCCTCGCCGACTCCCTCGGGGATGACGACCACGCGATGGGCCCGTTCCTCGGGCACGCGCAGGCGGCGATCGC
>CAYRPR010000628.1:0-1554 GCA_964425945.1 uncultured Verrucomicrobiota bacterium
CCACGCCATGTTCCAGCCCTGGCTGATGAAGTACCTCACCTTCAAGAACCGGGTGCTCGACGAGGCCGTGAAGTACGCGAGCATGTTCCTGATGTTTCACACCTTCGTGCTGAGCGGCATCCTGTTCCGGGCGCAGTCCCTGGACCATGTGCGGGAACTGGTGGGGGCGTTCCTGTACCGCCTGCATCTGTCGCCGGACTCGCTGGTCAATCTGGCCTGGTCGGTGTTCCTGTGGTTGCCGGTCTGGGTCATGCAGGTGGCGCAATACCGCGCGTCCGATCTGATGGTATTCCAGAAAGCGCCCGGCCTGGTCCGCTTCGGCGGCTACGTCTGGGGGCTGATGTGGATCTTCTTCATCTACCTGTTTAACCGGACGATCAAGGGAGGGGAGGAGTTTGTCTATTTTCAATTTTAGTCAGTTCCGCGTGTTTCGAAACGCGGTAACGGTTCAGCACGTCGTATTCATCGGCTTCTGCGCCCTGCTGTCGGCTATTCCGGTGTACCTGTTCGACCGGATATCGCCGCCGATCTGGATCGGACTGTGGATCGTCACCTGGGCGCTGGCCTGGCGGTTCATCCGCGCCTACCGGCGGCATCTGGCGCTGTTCACCGCGGCGCTGTTCCTGTTCTTCGCGGGGGGCGAATGCTATTTCCGCCTGCGGTATTTCGGGTGGGAGGGGTTGTCCTTCGATCTGTGCCGGCCGTCGAGCTTCGCGCACCCGTGGTCGGGTTTCGAGTATGATCCGTCCACGTATACCGGCGTGCGAGGGAACCAGTACCGCCTGTTTCGCGGTCGGCCGTTCACGGTCAACAACATGGGCTTCCGCGGGCGCGACTACACCCTGGAGAAGCCCGCGGACACGTATCGCATCGTGATGGCCGGCCCGTCGGCCGCGCTCGGATCGGGCATTCCCGACGACGGAATCTACACGGCGCGCATGGAGGCCCACTGGAATGACACGCTGTCCGCGGGCCGGGTCGAAGTCATCAACCTCTCAATCGGAGGAAGCACCGTCGGCGAGATGCTGCACGTCCTGCGGGAAGTCGGACTGCAATACGATCCCGACATGCTACTACTCTGCATGAATCGTTCCCGCATGCTGGGCAGTGACCTGACCTTGCGACCGCGCCGGGCCTACGAGGTCGAGCCCTCCCCGTGGAAACGGTTTCTGGACCCCCGGTACAGCTTCTTTGCGAACCGATTTTTCTTCTTCACGCTGATTCCGCGAACGCGAACGACCGAGGAGGTTTCCGATGACGATGTGGACCCGCCGGACCGGCCGGACCGCTCGGAGCGGTTGGAGAACGCGCGGATCGCGCACGAGCGGGTGGTGGAGGCGTTCCGGAAGATTGCCGGTCCGCGGCGCATGGCGGCGTATATCCTGCGGCCCGTCGCGCACCTGGAGGTCGTGGGGCCCGACCGCCGGTATCGCCGGTGGTTGCGCGAGTTCGTGGAAGGCGAAGGCATCCTGTTTGTGGACACCTATGAGGCCGATCTCCGGCGGTATCAGGAGAAGGACTTGATGATCTATCCGGGCGACAAGCATCCCAATG
>CAYRPR010000629.1:0-1540 GCA_964425945.1 uncultured Verrucomicrobiota bacterium
CAAGCGCGTGCTGGAAAACAGCAATTGCTCGGCCGGGTACGACATGGACGAGCTGATCGAGAATGCGAAGAAGGGCATCCCGGCTCCCATCCTGACGCGAACCTATCCGAAATACAGCAGTTACGAGCAGATCCAGGAGAACAAGCCGTTCTACACCAAGAGCGGACGGCTGGAGTTCTACCGCGAGGAGAAAGAGTTTCGCGACGCGGGCGAGAATCTGCCGCTTCACCGCGAACCGATCGACAGCACCTTCTATGAACCGAACGTCATCGTGTGCGGCCCGCATCCATTGCTGAAGCCCAAGGGACCGGAAGCGTACGGCGTGCCCATCGACCAGATGGACGCGGACACGGCCCAGGCCCGTCATGTGGTCAAGACGTGGGACGAGCTGAAGCAGACACATCACCCGCTGAATGCGAAAGGTTTCAACCTGATATTCCACACGCCGAAATACCGTCACGGCGCGCATACCACGCCGGTGGACACGGATATCGTCGCGATCTGGTTCGGTCCGTTCACCGATGTGCATCGTCGCGATAAGCGCATGCCGTTTGTCGCCGAAGGCTATGTGGACATCAATCCGATGGACGCCAAGGAGCTGGGCATCGAGGACGGGGATTACGTTTACATCGACGCGGATCCCAAGGATCGCCCGTACAAGGGCTGGAAACAGGACGATCGATTCTACCCGGTCGCGCGCCTGATGGCGCGGTGTCGTTACTATGCCGGGACCCCGCGCGGCGTGACGCGCATGTGGTACAACATGTTCGGGGCCACTTACGGGACCGTGCAGGCCGCTGCGACGCGGCCGGACGGGCTCGCGAAGAGCGCGTCCACGGGATACCAGGCCATGTTCCGGTCCGGCAGTCACCAGAGCGCCACCCGCGCCTGGCTCAAACCGACCTGGATGACCGACTCGCTCACGCGCAAGGACGTCTTCGGCCAGACCATCAACAAGGGCTTCGCGCCGGACATTCACTGCCCCACCGGCGCCCCGCGCGAGGCGGTCGTCAAGATCACCAAGGCCGAGGACGGCGGGCGCGACGGCGCCGGGCTCTGGGCGCCCGCGGCGAAGGGCCTGCGCCCGACCTACGAAACCGACGCCTTCAAGAAATATATTCAGGGCGGCTACACGGAAAGGGATTAACGCATCATGGCCATCGTGCAGAATTGGCAATTGAAACGCGGGATGGAATATCCGTACGAGGATCATCGCCCGGACCGCCAGATCGCCTACATCTTCGATACGAACAAGTGCATTGCCTGCCAGACGTGCAGTGTCGCGTGCAAGACCACGTGGACATCCGGCAAGGGACAGGAACACATCTTCTGGAACAACGTCGAGACCAAACCCTACGGCGGGTATCCGCAGGCGTGGGATTACAAGCTGCTCGAAAAACTGGATGGTCAGCGCTGGCGCGGCGATCAGTACGAGGGCAAGACGGTATTCGAGAACGTGCCGCCGGGCGAAACGGTCGTGGGCCACAAACCGAACGGCGAGGACTACGCGCATCCGAATCTCGGCGAGGACGAAATCGCC
>CAYRPR010000630.1:0-1540 GCA_964425945.1 uncultured Verrucomicrobiota bacterium
AGGCCGGCAAACACGAGTGCAAGACGATCTATATGACCGGATTCACCCAGGAGGCCATTATTCACCGGGGCGATCGGGACTTTATCCACCCGCTCATTCTGAAGCCGTACACGCGCGAAGCCCTGGCCGCCAAAGTCCGCCAGACCCTGGATGCGTGAATTTGCACTTCCCGCACCGGAAGCGTATATTTGGACTTGCACAATCGGCCGTCGCGACTAGTATTCGGCACGATATGTCTCCGGGCGGGGGCGTAGCTCAATTGGTTAGAGTACCAGACTGTCGATCTGGGTGTTGCGGGTTCGAGTCCCGTCGTCCCCGCCATCCTTCCTCCAACGATTGGATCGTCTCGCATCGGCCTAGATGCGGTATTCCCGGACCAGGCGCTTCTCGCTTTCGCCTTCGATTCCCGCAAAGACCTCGACGTACGGGATCAGGGTCGAATTCATGATTTTCTTGCGGAGCAGGTTGTCCATCTGGAAGATGCCCGCGGAGTTGTTCAGCATGACGTCGATGCGCACCGGTTTGGCCTCGCCCCGGGATATCTTCACCGAATTAACCGCCAGCGCGGACACGGAATGGATATTGACCTGCCCGGCGTCAAACGGGATGCGGGACCGGCCCTCGGTCATGTCCAGCGCGTCGGACACCTTCAGCGCGCCGCCCTCGATCGTCAGGCACCGTTCGTCCGAATTGTGGGCGATGATGGCGTGCAGGACCTCGCCGACCATCAACGTCAAGTGCGGCTCCTCATAGATGCCGGTCAGCAATTGCCGCGCCTTGGTATAGGAAATGATCAGGCTGTAGCGCTCGTGATCGTCACGGTGGATCGATATCCCCACGTCATGCAGACAGGCCGCCAGCACCACGACCAGCTCGGCGTCCTCGTTCTGCATCTCGTGATCCTTGACGATGCTCGGCGTCACCCCCCCCTCGATCAAGAGCCGGATAATCTTCAAGGCGGCGTTGGTGACGATCCGGATATGCACCTCACCATGATCGCTGATGCCGAACCGCGTTACGGCATTCACATTCGCGGATCGCCAGAGCTGTTGGAGCTCCAGGTCCGCGTCAATGTTCTGCATGAGTTTTTCGAGTTTGGCGTTGCCCTTGGTAGGTATGCGCAATGTCATGAAGTACCGCCTTGATGTAGAGTGAACGGGGATGGATAGCAGGTTCCAGCGAGGAATGTCAATCGGTTTGGGAAATCAGCAGGTTCCCCGCTACAGCCCCCAGCAGGTTCCAGGTCATGTCTTTCCAACTGAAATAGGTATTCTTGACGTTCCGGTCGTATAGTTCCTGGCGTGCGCCGAGGGAAAGCGTAACCCCGATGGCCATCACGCGCGCCTCGCCTTCCGTCCGGTTGTTGTGCTCCGCCGCATGGGTAATCCCGGCGCATACGGCCGCCGACGCCATGAAATGCCTCGCCTTGTCCAGTGCGAACCAATCGTCGCCCGGCTGGTTCAGCGTGGCGCAGCCGCCGCCGGTCGAGAGGACCACACCGCAGAGGATTCTGGCTAATGCCCTTGACATATACGTAGCC
>CAYRPR010000631.1:0-1534 GCA_964425945.1 uncultured Verrucomicrobiota bacterium
TTCGAGCTCTAGTCCCAGAGCCTGCGCGACGCCATGGGCGAGGCGTTGCGACAGGGCGCGTACGTCTGGATCGACGAGGAACAGCGGCTCCTCCCCGCACCCAATCTCGATATCCTTCCGAATCTCCTGCGGTACTACAACGAGACGATGGGCGAGATTCACGACGCGGACCTGTTCGATCAGGGGCTGAGAACCATCTACCGGGAAGCGATCTTCGGTCATATCACCCGCAACCAGCTATCCGAAGCGCGCGCCCTCCACGAGGAACTGCTTCAACGCTTTCCCGATGCCGGGCTCGACCGGCCGTTTGAGCGGTACGTAGTCGCGGAGTACATCGAGGGGGAACAGGACGATCCGTCACAACGCCTGCTCGAAGCGCAACAGCAGAGTTATCTCTGGCGGGCGCTGAATGATGCCGATCGGGCCGACGGCTACGCGGAGCTGGTACGCATGTGCGTCGAGCAACTCGAAACCCGTCACGGACGGCCTGTCGTCGACCGGAGCCGCATGAATAACGCCGCGGCTCAATGGGTGCTGAACGATCTGCGCAGTCAAGCCGCCCGGACCCGCTTGATCGAGTATATCGGCGCGGCGCCCGCATCATGAGGCGGTCTTGCGTTTCCAGCGCGACCACATCATACGATCTATGAACGAATCCGTCGCCATCCGTTTCAGGATCATGCCGACATGCGACGGCACCGTGACCGGATACCGGCGACGGGGCCGGGACGTTTCGAGCGCGTGCGCGATGCGCGGCGCCACGGCATCGGCCGGTTTCGTAAAGAATGCCATCTCGCGATTGGTTTCGTCCCGGCGTTTCAGTTCCCGCTCATACATCGACCCGTAGGGGGAACGGCTCGTGGACAGCTCTTCCCGCGCCCGGATGGCGGAATTCTTTCGAAAGGCCGATTCAATCGGTCCCGGCTCGACCAGGCTGACCGCTATGCCGGAATCCTTCAGCTCCACCCGAAGCGCGTCGGAGAGGGCCTCCATGGCGAACTTGCTCGCCGAATAAACGCCCATGAACGGCAGGGCAAGGATCCCGACGATAGAACTGATATTGACGATGCGTCCCCATCCCTGCCTCCGCATGACCGGAATGAAGGCGTTTGTAAGTTCCTGCATGCCAAACACATTAACCTCGAATTGATGGCGCATCGCCTCGCGTGACACATCCTCCACGGCGCCCGGCTGTCCGAAACCCGCATTGTTGACGAGGCCGCCGATGCGTCCGCCGAACCGATCCAGCGTCGCTTCAACGACCTGCCGGACCGATCTTTCGTCGGACAGATCGAGGGGCAACGGATCGAATCCATTCGCTCGTAAGGTCGCCAAATCCGCGTCCTTGCGCGCCGTCGGCTGAACGCGCCATCCACGATCCCGGAGGTGGCGCGCGGCCGCCGCGCCAATGCCCGTTGAACAACCCGTAATGAGAATGCTTTTTTCCTGTACCCGCGGATAGCTCATCGCTACATAATCTGCGAAACCCTCTACAAACCGAAGCCGGGATTATCTCAGGATTTTACCGATTAAG
>CAYRPR010000632.1:0-1533 GCA_964425945.1 uncultured Verrucomicrobiota bacterium
ATTGCGGGCATGCGTAAGGGGTGATGGCCTGTCGCGGCGCTGAGGCCGCTCCCACATTGCCCGGTCAGTTCCACATCACCCGACCGCTCCCACATTCGCCGCTACTCCTTCGTTAGCGACTTCAGTTCGTCCATCGGGCCGATGGCGAGCGGGCCTTGCCAAATGCCGCCGAAACCACCCCAATCCGCCACGCGCACGGCGAGGACATTGTCCTCCTTCAGCAGGGCGCGATCCACGGCGTACAGCCTGGGCACGCTGAAGGCCGTCTCCTTGACGGGAGGGAATTTGCCCATGCGGCCGATTTCGGCGCCGTTGAGATACGAGACATCCGCGTCGTCGATCCGGCCCAGCAGAATGGCCAGCGGCTTGTCGCCCCAGTCCGCTAGTCGATCGGCGGGCACGCGGAATCGCAGGCGATACCAGGCCAGTCCGTCGTAGTCGGGCAGGTTGCCATGTTCCCATCGTTCCGGGACGTTGGCCTTGTCCCAGCCCGCGTCGTCGAGATCGACTTCGCTCCAAGACGGATCATCGCCGGCGCGCAATTTCCAGGTTCCGGTAAGGGGTAGGTAGGAATGAAAGAAGACCTCTTCACGGTGTGTGCGGAGGACGTCGCCGCCGGCCCGCCTCAATTCCCCCATGATCGTCCACCGCGTACCCCGACGGGCGTTATCGGTCTTGACCGAAACGTCCGGCAGTGCGACCCATCCGCGCGGGGGGAGTTCGACCGGGAGCGAGCCGCTCGCCACGATCTTTCCGTCGGCGTCGCTCACGGACCAGGTTTGCTCGAATCCGCTCATCGGTTTCGCCGAAAGAGAACGACTTCCTATCTCGCGTTGGATCGGCGTGCCCGGCTCGTCTTTCGGCCCGCGCGCGCCGCCGTCCCGCCACATGACACCCGGTTCATCATGGGACAACGAACGAATGTACTGCGTTTCCCGAACCCGTTTTTCCGTCCGGTTCTCGTATTCGGCAATCAGGCTCTTGCCGTGTTCGATCATCGGATCTCGGTCAAAGGTGTTCCACACCAGCCCGTTCTCGCAGTAGTTGACCAGCGCGAGGAACAGCATGGCCTGATCGAGCACCAGGTACGCGTCGGCGATGGCGCCGGTCCGCCAGTCGACGCTGTCGCGAAATCCGAATCGCCGTTTCTTGCCGTCGACCTCGTAGGGTTTGCGCAGGCCGTATTCCTCGAGCCGTTTCAAGTTGTCGACGACCTCGCGCGGGAAGAGGTGCAGGGCCAGGGCGCTGGCGTGCGGCGTGACGATGGCGTCCTGGATATCGCCCATGCCGTGATATTTCTCGCTCGGTCCGACGCAGGCCGACCAGCCCCATACCGGTGCGCCGATCTTCAGCGCGTGCACCATCTGCGCCCAGGCAAAGTTAACCGACGAATGGCCGAGCTTCGTGCCGCGATCATCGAGAAAGATCCCGCAGATGAACTGCATGAACAGGCCCCCGCCCTGCCAGCCGTGGAGGAAGTACCGATATCCGTATTTTTCCTCCTCCGACATATCGTGCCGTTCCCACGATTCC
>CAYRPR010000633.1:0-1530 GCA_964425945.1 uncultured Verrucomicrobiota bacterium
TTTGTTGCGTGATCATAAGCTCATTATAGCTTATTGTGATCGTGTCGGTCAAGCGGACCGGCATCGCGCGGTGATGCCAATTGACAGACCATTCGTCGGTCAACATACTCCTCGGCGATCATGCATACCACGAATCGCCATATCGCTGTAAGCCTTCTCTCGTGGATTCCCGTATTCGTCACTCTGGGTCTTTCCAGTTGTGATCGTACGCAACAGCCTGATGGCCGCCCGCATATCGTCGCAACCACGATGATCATCGGTGATGCGGCCGGCCGCATTGCGGGTGATTCCGTCCGACTCACGGTGTTGTTTCCGCCGGGCGCCGATCCGCATCATATCCAGTTGGCGCCGCACGATGTGGCCGCCATCAGCGGGGCGGACCGGGTATTTGTCAACGGCGGCGGCCTGGAAGGACCGCTGCTGACCGTCCTGGAGCGGACGATACCGCGCCCCCGCATGGTGGATTTAAGCGCCTCGGTGTCCGCGCGCCATTTTGAGGACGCCCATGACCATGGAACGCATGACCACACGCATGACGTGGACCCGCATTTCTGGACGGATCCGCACAACATGATGGCGTGGGTCCGAACGATCGCCGAACAACTGGGCGACGTGAGGCCGGATCTTCGGGACGTGTATCGGGACCGGGCCGATGCCTATATCGCGGCGTTGGAACAGCTGCATCAATGGATCGAATCCATGGTTTCCGACGTGCCGGAGGAGCGGAGGAAGATCGTTGTGGATCACCGGGTCTTCGGCTATTTTTGCGATCGGTACGGATTCGAGGAAGTGGGGGTCGTCATCGATAGCTTTTCGACCCTGGCCCGGCCGTCCGCCCGGGAAGTCGGGCGCCTGTCGGAGACGATACGGCGAGAACGCGTGCGCGCGATTCTGGTCGGCACGGCGGTCAATCCGGACCAGGCGGCGCGTATCGCGGCGGATACCGGGATACGCGTGGTATATTACTACGCCGGAAGTTTGAGCCGGCCGGACGGCCCGGCGCCGGACTATCTTTCGTATATGCGGCATAATGTGACGGCGATAATCGAGGCGCTGGAGCGCTAGCATGGGCAATCAGAAAACAGACAAGAGCGGAACCTATCGTGAAAGCCATCACGATCGCTCGGCGCCCATCGTGGAACTGTCCGGTGTCGAATACCGGTACGACGGGCGCACCGTGTTGGAGGATGTGTCCTTTCGTCTCGAGGCCGGGGAGCATGTGGCGGTGGTCGGACCCAACGGCGCCGGCAAGAGCACGCTCTTCAAGCTTATTGCCGGCATCATCAAGCCGCGCCGGGGCGATGTCCGGATCGGCGGCACCCAGCCCAGCGTTCATATCTGCGTCGCCTACATTCCCCAGCGGAACGCCATCGACTGGACGTTTCCCGTCAGCGTGTTTGATGTCGTCATGATGGGCCGGGGGGGGCGGCTGGGCTGGTTCAAGCGGGCGCGATCGTCGGATCGCGATCTGGTGATGCAGTGTCTCCGGCTTGTGGGGATGGAGAATCATGCCCCGCGGCACATCGCCCA
>CAYRPR010000634.1:0-1526 GCA_964425945.1 uncultured Verrucomicrobiota bacterium
CGGTGCGCCCGCTGCCCGCCAGGCTCTTCATCTTGTCCGCGCACTTCTTCTGAAACTCCGCGTCGCCCACGGCCAGCACCTCGTCCACCAGCAGCACGTCCGGCTCCAGGTGCGCCGCCACGGCGAAGGCCAGGCGTGTGCGCATGCCGCTCGAATAGCGTTTGACGGGCGTATCGACGAAGTCGGCCATGTCCGCGAACTCGATGATCGCGTCGAACTTGCGTCGGATCTCCTGCCGGGTCATGCCGAGGATGGCGCCGTTGACAAACACATTCTCGCCGCCGGTCAATTCCGGGTGGAATCCGGTGCCGACCTCGAGCAGGGCCGATACCCGCCCGACGATGCGCGCGTGGCCGCGCGTCGGTTCCGTGATCCGCGCGAGAACCTACAGCAGGGTCGATTTGCCCGCCCCGTTCGAGCCGATGATGCGCAGCACGTCGCCGGGCTCGACGCGGAACGTCGCATCGCGTAACGCCCAGAACCAGCCGGGCCGTTCCGGATCCATCTGTGTCGCCAGACGGCCTGCGTGTGCCGAATCGGACAGCCGTCCCATGTGTTCGTCCGGACGGCGGCCGGTGGACTTGAGCCACCAGTAGCGGACCTCCTCCGCCAGCGTCTTGCGTCCGATGACGCCCAGCCGGTAGCACTTGCTCAGGTTCTCCACTTCGATGCCGACGTGCATATCAGATCACATCAATAAACGTGCGTTGCGTGCGGTTGAAGACGAACAGGCTCGTGATCAGGATCACCGCGATGGTCGTCCCGCCGAGCGCCAGCAGGTGGAGCGGGGGGAGCGGCGTTCCGAAGAACAGATGGCGATGTGTTTCCACGATGCCGGCCAGCGGGTTCAGAAAAAACAGCGCCTGCCATTTCGCCGGGATGATCGTGGAGGGATAGATGATCGGCGTGGCGAACATCCAGGTCTGCAGGATGACGGGCAGGCTGAAACGGATATCCCGGTATCGCACGCCGGCCGAGGCGAACCAGAGCCCGGTGCCCAGGCCGAGCGCCGCGACGGACAGGATCATCAGCGCGATCCACGCCGGGCCCCACGCGGGAAACGGCACATCGTATCCCGTGAGCCGGCCGTACCCGATATAGAAGGAGACAAATACGAGGTAGTTCACGACGAAATGAATCGTGGCGCTGCCGGCGGAGGCCAGCGGGGATATCAGGCGCGGGAAATAGACCTTGCCCAGCATCGGCGCGCTCGCCACGAGCGAACCGGCCACGCCCGACGTCGTCGCGTGAAAGAACGACCAGGGGACCGTCGCAGCCAGGAAGAACAGGAAGCGGGGCGCGCCCGCCGGCGTCAGACCCGCGAAGTGGCCGAACACCACGGCGAACAGAATGGCGGTGACGACCGGCTGGATCACGAACCAGAGCGGCCCGAGCAGACTCTGCTTGTACGACGCCAGCAGGTCCTTCATCACCAGCAGACGCCACAGGTAGCGGCGGTTCCAGATTTCGCGCCATTTCAGACGCCCACAAGGCTGTTTGGTGGTTATGTCCGTCGTGACGGAACT
>CAYRPR010000635.1:0-1525 GCA_964425945.1 uncultured Verrucomicrobiota bacterium
TGTCGCCCGCAATCTCGCGCGCATATTCCAGCTGGCCGTTCGGACCGATCCGCACGCTGACCACGTTCGTGTCGCCCAGCAGATTGTGCAGGTCGCCCAGCGTCTCCTGGTACGCCCCGATCAGAAACACGCCCATCAGGTATTCCTGGCCGTTCATCGGATGCACCGGCAAGGTCTGCTTCACGTCGTGCAGATCGATAAAGCGGCTGATCTTGCCGTCGCAGTCACAGGTCATGTCGGCCAGCGTCGCCTGCCGGGTCGGCGCTTCGGACAGCCGGTGTATCGGGATCACGGGGAACAACTGCTCGATGGCCCACGAATCCGGCAGGGACTGGAATACGCTGAAATTGCCGTGGTACACGTCCGCGATGGCCGATCGCAGGCCGTGCAGTTCATCCGGAATGTATTTGCGCCCCTCGATCTCGGAGGCAATCCGGTTGATCAGATGCCAGAAAATGCGCTCCGCCAGCGCGCGCTCGCGCAGCGAAACCAGGCCGCGATCGAAAAGCGAGCGCACCTCGTCCCGATAATACACCGCGTCGTGATAGCACTCCTGCGCGTTCTTCGTGGTCAGCGTCTGGCTGATCTCCATCAGGTTTCGGACCAGTTCGTTCACATCGTCCGGCAATGAGTCCGGCAGGCCGTGCGTCTCGACGCGCGTGACGTCGATGATGTTGAACAGCAGGACCGAATGATGCGCCACCGTCGCCCGCCCCGACTCGCTCACGATGATGGGATGCGCGACTTCCGCCTCGTTGGTCAGCGTCATGATGACCTCCACCACGTCGGCCGCGTACTCATCCACCGTGTAGTTGCTGCTGCTCGCGAAATTCGTATGCGACCCGTCGTAGTCCACCGCCAGCCCGCCGCCGACGTTGATGATCCCCATGCGCGCGCCTTCTCGCACCAGATTGACGTAGAACCGACAACCCTCACTGACCGCCTGGCGGATACTGCGGATGTTCGGGACCTGGGATCCGAGATGGAAGTGGAGCATCTGCAGGCAGTCGAGCATGTCCTTTCCGCGCAGATGATCCACGACATCGATGATCTGCGACGCGTTGAGTCCGAACATACTGCGATCGCCGCCGGATTCGGTCCAATGCCCCTCGGCGCGCGTCGCCAGCTTGGCGCGAACGCCCAGGCGCGGGCGGATATTCATGCGCGCGGCGCGATCCAGGATCAACTTCACCTCGCCCGGCATCTCGACCACGAGCACCGTCTTCACGCCCATCTTCTGCGCGTACAGCGCGAGATCGACGAACTCCTCGTCCTTGTAGCCGTTGCAGACGATGAACGCCTCGGGATCGTTCATGTACGCGAGCGCGGCGATCAACTCCGCCTTGCTGCCCGCCTCGAGTCCGTGATGATACCGTCGTCCGTAGTTGACGATTTCCTCCAGCACCTGTTGCTGCTGGTTGACCTTGATCGGATACACACCGCGATAGAAACTGGTGTAGCCGGCGTCCTGGATGGCCTTCGCGAAACTCTCGTTGAGCATGCGGATGCGTTCCGCGAGAATGTT
>CAYRPR010000636.1:0-1507 GCA_964425945.1 uncultured Verrucomicrobiota bacterium
GATGAAGAGATTCCGAAAGTCGCTCTGCTCACCTCGGCCTTCTTCGTCGCCTCGGGCATTCATGTTCACATCGGGCCATCCAGCGCGCATCTGGTCTTGAATGGTTTCATCGGGCTGGTGCTCGGATGGAAGGCGGTGCCGGTCATATTCATCGCGCTGATTCTGCAGTCGA
Source organism: uncultured Verrucomicrobiota bacterium (assembly GCA_964425945.1). Lineage (GTDB taxonomy): Bacteria > Verrucomicrobiota > Kiritimatiellia > SLAD01 > SLAD01 > CAYRPR01. The sequence goes on from CAYRPR010000636.1 coordinate 173, forward strand.
CCCTGTTCCGCTACGGCGGGCTCACCACGCTCGGCGTCAATACGGCCATCATGGCCCTGCCGGCGCTGGCGGTCTACGCGGTTTGCGGCGGTTGGATACGCCGCGCGGACCGGCGCGCACCGATTCTGCTGGCTGGATGTGGAGCCGGACTGTGCGGCGTTCTGCTGGGCGCCCTGCTGTCAGCTACGGCCTTGGCGTTGACCGGAAGGGAATGGCGGGTGGTGGCCGGCCTGTTTGTCGCCGCGCATGTTCCCGTCATGCTCCTCGAGGGCGTGATCACGGCGGGCCTGACCCATTTCATCTGGAGGTTGAAACCCGAAATGATCAAACCGGGAGCGACTTCATGACCTCGCTGGCCTTGATGCGCGCCCCATCGTTGGTCGCGGATATCGATCCGCGGGTACGTCTCGTGTCGGGGTGTGTCCTGTCGATCATCCTGGCCCTGGTTCAGCGATTCGAGGCCGCCTGGGCCGGGCTCGCGCTGGCGGCGGTCCTGTGTGTGTCGGCGCGGTTGCCTTGGGCGGGCTTGAAGATGCGGCTGATCGGCTTCAACCTGTTTGCATTGTTCCTGTTCCTGACCCTGCCATGGTCCATGCCGGGCGCCGCGTTGTGGGCATGGGGGCCGGGTGTTTACTCTCGAGAGGGGGCGACGGTCGCTGCATTGATCGCGATAAAAGGCAATGCTATCCTGCTCGTCATCTCCGCGCTGATCAGCACGATCGAGATGACGGCGCTGGGACACGCGATGGAGCATCTGCGCCTGCCCGCGCGACTTGTGCACCTGTTCCTCTTCACGGTGCGCTATCTGGAGCAGATGCATCGCGAGTACCTGCGACTCGTGCGCGCCGCCCGCGCGCGCGGTTTCACCCCCCGCTTGAACCGTCACACCTATTACACGTACGCGCAATGGGTCGGCATGCTGTTCATCCGCGGACTGGACCGCTCGGAACGTGTGTTGGCTGCGATGAAGGCGAGGGGTTATAGAGGGCGCTTCTACCTGTTGAAGCATTTTGAGGCCGGTTCGCGCGACGTCCTGTTCGGCGGCGCGGTGGTGGCCCTGACCCTCGTGCTGGTCTGGATGGAGTGGATGTGAGCAACAATCTTTTTGAGCTTCGGGATATCTGTTTCACGTACGGCCGCGACCGCGACGTACTGACCGGTATATCCTTCGATCTGGCCGCAGGCGATCGGGTCGCCTTGACCGGCGCCAATGGCGCGGGCAAGACCACCCTGCTCGAAATCATGATCGGACTGCGGAAACCGTCGTCCGGCTCAGTTCGCGCGTTCGGACGCGAGCGGTCGCGCGAAGCGGATTTCATCGAGGTTCGTCAACGG